>CAZZVH010000014.1:0-1575 GCA_964657365.1 uncultured Burkholderiaceae bacterium | reverse complement strand
GCTCAGCGCACCGAAGCCAGCCGCACCGGCGTCGCCGAGGAGGCCGGCGACGAGGCGCGACGCGACCGTCGCGGCCAGGGCGCCGAAGCCGATCGCGGCGATCCACTGCACCACCACCGGCGCCTTCGCGAGCGGCGCCTTGAGGGCGCACAGCGCGAGCAGCCAGGTGAGCACCGCCGGCAGCGCGACGCTCGAGCCGGCCGCGGTGAAGGCCAGCCAGACCGGCAACGTCGTCGCCGCGAAGACCATGCCGATCGCCATCGTGCCGTGCACGAACAGCAAGGCGCGCAGGACGACGCCGACGTGGCAGACGTCGAAGGCCGAGTCCGGCACCCGCCGCGCGACGAGCGCGGGAGCGATGTCGAACGTGGTCGCGCCGAAGCCCGTGGAACGCGATTCCGCACGCGGCAGGGCGCTCATAGAATCGCGGCGGTCCGGTCTGGGCACATAGGCCGGCATTGTCGCAACGGCCGGTCGGCCGTGCCGCCCCGCAGAGGCGGTGCCGAGGCCCATGCGTGATGGTGCTCACGCTTAGTCCACACTCACTGCCATGTCAGCGAACCAGTTCGAGAAAAAATCCGAAGCCTGGTCGGCGCTTTTCTCGGAGCCGACCAGCGAACTCGTGCAGCGTTACACGGCCAGCGTCTCGTTCGACCGGCGCCTGTGGCGGGCCGACATCGCCGGCAGTCTGGCCCATGCCGGCATGCTCGCGACGCAGCAGGTGATCGGCGCCGCTGATCTCGCGGCCATCCGCAGCGGCCTCGCGAAGATCGGCGAGGAGATCGAGAGCGGCGCCTTCGTCTGGCGCACCGAGCTCGAGGACGTGCACCTCAACATCGAGGCCAGGCTGATCGAGCTGGTCGGCGACGCCGGCAAGCGCCTGCACACCGGCCGCTCGCGCAACGACCAGGTCGCGACCGACGTGCGCCTCTGGCTGCGCGACGAGATCCGGAACATCGGCAAGCTGCTCGAGGAGCTGCAGCTCGCGCTCGTCACGCTCGCCGACAAGCACACCGAGACGATCCTGCCCGGCTTCACCCATCTGCAGGTCGCGCAGCCGGTGTCGTTCGCGCATCACCTGCTCGCCTACGTCGAGATGTTCTCGCGCGATGCCGAACGCATGGGCGAGGTCCACCGGCGCACCAACCGTCTGCCGCTCGGCGCGGCGGCGCTCGCCGGCACGAGCTATCCGCTCGACCGCGAAGCCGTGGCGAAGGCGCTCGGCATGGAAGGCATCTGCCGCAACAGCATCGATGCCGTGAGCGACCGCGACTTCGCGATCGAGTTCGCGGCCGCCGCCAGCCTGGTGATGATCCACGTCTCGCGCTTCAGCGAGGAGCTGGTGCTGTGGATGAGCCAGAGCTTCGGCTTCATCGAGCTGGCCGACCGGTTCTGCACCGGCTCGTCGATCATGCCGCAGAAGAAGAACCCCGACGTGCCCGAGCTGGCGCGCGGCAAGACCGGCCGCGTCGTCGGCCACCTGACGGCATTGCTGGTGCTCATGAAAGGCCAGCCGCTGGCCTACAACAAGGACAACCAGGAAGACAAGGAGCCGCTGTTCGACACCGTCGACAC
>CAZZVH010000013.1:0-19714 GCA_964657365.1 uncultured Burkholderiaceae bacterium | reverse complement strand
CCTGGAAGCCCATGATGCCGAGGCCGACCGGACGATGGCGCAGGTTCGAGTCGCGTGCCTTCTTGACCGCGTAGTAGTTGATGTCGATGACGTTGTCGAGCATTCGCATCGCCGTGGCGATGGTCTTTTTCAGCTTGACCTGGTCGAGCGCGCCGTCGGTGATGTGCTGCGCGAGGTTGACCGAGCCGAGATTGCAGACCGCGATCTCGGTCTCGCCGGTGTTGAGCGTGATCTCGGTGCAGAGGTTGCTCGAATGGACCACGCCGACATGTTGCTGCGGCGAGCGCACGTTGCAGGCATCCTTGAAGGTGATCCAGGGATGCCCGGTCTCGAACAGCATCGTCAGCATCTTGCGCCAGAGGTCGGCCGCCTTCATCTTGCGGAACAGCTTGATCTCGCCGCGCGCCGCCTTGTCCTCGTAGCGCGTGTAGGCGGCCTCGAAGTCGAGACCGAACTTGTCGTGCAGGTCGGGGCAGTTGCTCGGCGAGAACAGGGTCCAGTCGCCACCGTCCATGACACGCTTCATGAACAGGTCGGGCACCCAGTTGGCCGTGTTCATGTCGTGGGTGCGCCGGCGGTCGTCGCCGGTGTTCTTGCGCAGCTCCAGGAATTCCTCGATGTCGAGGTGCCACGTTTCGAGATAGGCGCAGACCGCGCCCTTTCGCTTGCCGCCCTGGTTCACCGCGACGGCCGTATCGTTGACCACCTTCAGGAACGGCACCACACCCTGGCTCTTGCCGTTGGTGCCCTTGATGTGGCTGCCGAGGGCGCGCACGTTGGTCCAGTCGTTGCCGAGGCCGCCGGCGAACTTCGAGAGCAGCGCGTTTTCCTTCAGCGCCTCGTAGATGCCGTCGAGGTCGTCGGAGACGGTCGTGAGGTAGCAGCTCGAGAGCTGCGAGCGGCGGGTGCCGGCGTTGAAGAGCGTCGGCGTCGAGCTCATGAAGTCGAAGGTCGAGAGCACTTCGTAGAACTCGATGGCGCGCGCCTCGCGATCGATCTCGCCGAGCGCCAGGCCCATCGCGACGCGCATGAAGAAGGCTTGCGGCAGCTCGATGCGCGCTTCGTCGATGTGCAGGAAATAACGGTCGTAGAGGGTCTGCAGGCCGAGATAGTCGAACTGCAGGTCACGGTCGGCCTTGAGCGCCGAGCCGAGCCGGGCCGTGTCGAACTGCAGCATCTTCTCGTCGAGCAGCTCCGCCTGGACGCCCTTCTTCACGAACTGCGGGAAGTACTCGGCGTAGCGCGTGTGCATGTCGGAATGCAGCAGCTCCTCGCCGAGGATCTCCCGGCGGATCGTGTGCAGCAGCAGCCGCGCCGTGGCCCGCGTGTAGCCGGGATCCTTCTCGATCAGCGTGCGCGCGGCCAGGATCGCCGCCTTGTGGACTTCGTCGATCGGCACGCCGTCGTAGAGGTTGCGCTTGGTCTCGGCCAGGATCGGCTCGGGGCGGACGTCGGCGCCGAGACCGGCACAGGCCGTCTCGATCACGATCTGCAACCGCGCCGCATCGAGCGGCACCCGATTGCCGCGGTCGGTGACCATCAGGACCGGCTCGGCCGGGCGGACCACGGCGCCCTGCTTGGCGCGTTCCTGCGAGCGTCGCTCACGGTAGAGCACGTAGGCACGGGCGACCTCGTGATGACCACCGCGCATCAGCCCGAGCTCGACCTGATCCTGCACGTCCTCGATGTGGAACGTGCCGCCGCCCGGGCGCGAGCGCAGGAGACCACGCACCACCGATTCGGTCAATCCGTCGACCGTCTCGCGAACGCTCGCCGACGCGGCTCCCTGGGTGCCGTGGACCGCCAGGAACGCCTTCATCAGGGCGACTGCGATCTTGTTCGGCTCGAACGAGACGACAGCGCCGTTGCGGCGCAATGTCTGGTAGCCCTGATACGCCGAGGCAGGCGTCGCGACCCGGGCCACGGGCCGCAGGGTGGTGGCCGTTGCCGTGGTCGCCTGGGCTGTGCTTGCTTGCATGAATTCTCCTCTGGAAGCCTGGTCGGCACGTTGCCGCCGGCGGTTCTGATCATTTGTCTCGCCCGGCATCGACACCGCGCCGGCGGCATTGACTCGTGTGGACGAAAACGTGGGGTGTCGGACAGCCGATCGACCGGCTTCGCATGCTGAAAATCGGAAACTCAGCATAGCACTGCGGGACACTATATCTGGGGTGTGTCTCCCCTACAAGCACTACCTATAGCGTGTGCACCCTGGTATTTTTTCACGTTCTGCGCCGCACGCTTTCGCCATTCCGGGTCGGCATGAGGGCATTGCGCCGCGTGCGTTCAGGCAGCCCAGTGCAACGACGTCGAAGCGATCGACCGGCGCAGGCGGGACCACGAGAATCCGGACCCCGGGTCTCCCTTGCGGCCCGGCGCGATGTGCTCGTGACCGGCCACCGCGGCGATCGGATAGCGCTCCATGCAGCGACGCACGAGCGATGCCAGGCTGTCGTACTGGACCGCGTCGAACGGGCCGCCCTCGACGCCTTCCAGCTCGATGCCGATGGAGAAGTCGTTGCAGTCGCCGCGGCCGTGCCACGACGAGGTCCCGGCATGCCAGGCCCTCTCGTCGCAAGACACGAACTGGGTCGTCGCGCCGTCGCGGCGAATCAGGAAATGCGCGGACACGCGCAGGTCCCGGATCGACTCGAAGGACGGATCGGAGGACGCATCCAGGCGATTGGTGAACAGCCTCTCGACGGCGTCGCCGCCGAACGATCCGGGCGGCAGGCTGATCGAGTGCACGACGATCAGGTCGACCGGCAAGCCTTCGGGTCGCGGCCCGAAATTGGGCGACTCGACACGTCGGGTGTCGGCCAGCCATCCGTCCTGCCATTCGGGCACCGACGCGGGCGCGCCGCGCCGCTTCATTCGCGCTCGCCCGTGCCGGCGTCACCCCCGACGTTGACGTTCAGGCGCGCCATCCGGTAGCGCATCTGGCGCAGCGAGAGGCCGAGGCTGATGCCCGCGGCGGTGCGGTTGAACCGGTAGTGCTCGAGCGCCCGCACGAGGATGTCGCGCTCGACATCGTCGAGGTACTTCGCGAGATCGTCGGGCAAGGGCTCCTCGACCGGCAGCAGCGAGACGCCGCGCACGGCTTCGATCGACCGCTCGGTATCGGCCTGGAGCGGATCGAGCTCTGCCCGTGCGCTGTCGGTGAACACCGATTCCGGCAGGCCGAGATCGTAGACGTCGATCTCTTCGGCGCCGGACAAGGCGACGGCCCGGTGCAGCAGGTTCTCGAGCTCGCGGACGTTGCCGGGGAACGGATAGCGCGCGAGATGGACCAGCGCATCGCGCGTCAGCCGGGGCGCCGGCCAGACCCCGGCGTCGCGCGCCAGGCGCTCGAGCACGCGCTCGCTGACCACCATCAGGTCCTCGAGCCGCTCGCGCAGCGGCGGCACGCGGATCTGGATGACGTTGAGCCGGTAGTACAGATCCTGGCGGAACTGTCCGGCCTGCACTTCGGCGCCCAAATCCTTGTGCGTCGCGCTCAGGAGGCGCACGTCGACGGGCTGCTCGAGCACCGCGCCGACCGGTCGCACCGAACGTTCCTGGATCGCCCGCAGCAGCTTCGACTGCATCGACAGCGGCAGGTCGCCGATCTCGTCGAGGAACAGGGTGCCGCCGTTGGCTGCCTGGAAGAAGCCTTCGCGGTCGTCGTTGGCGCCGGTGAACGCGCCCTTGCGGTAGCCGAAGAATTCGGCCTCGAGCAATTGCTCCGGGATGGCGCTGCAATTGACAGGCACGAACGGCATGGCGCCGCGCACGCTGACCTCGTGGATGGCGCGCGCGACCAGCTCCTTGCCGGTGCCGGACTCGCCGCTGACGAGCACCGGCGCCATGCTGCGCGCGACCTTCTCGACCAGCGAGCGCACCTGTTGCATGGCCGTCGAGTTGCCCGCCATGCGGCCGAGCGCCTGGCTCACCGGCGCAGCGACCGGCGGGACGACGCGGGCGGGCCGAGGCGCCGCCGTTGCAGTGCGGTGCATCAGCTCCGACGGCAGGCTCGACGGATCGACCGTCGGGCCGCTGCCGCCGCGGCCGAGCGCCGAGGCGACGACGCCCCGGAACTGCTTCAGGTCGACCGGCTTGGTGAGGTAGTCGTAGGCACCCGCGCGCAGCGCCTCGACCGCGTTCTCCGACGAGCCGTAGGCAGTGATCACGATCGCCTTCTCGCGCCGCCCGCTCTCCTCGAGCCAGCGCAGGACGTCGAGCCCGGACCCGTCGGGCAGGCGCATGTCGGTGATGACCGCGCTGTAGGTACGGTCCTTCAGATGCAGCAGCGCTTCCTGCACGGTGCCCGCCGTGTCGAGGTCGTAGCCCTCGCGCAGCAGCGTCAGCTCGTAGAGCGTCCGCAGGTCGGGCTCGTCGTCGACGACCAGGAGGCTGAAGTGCGACGCGGTGGTCAACGGATGACCTTCTCGTTCGGCGGCTGGTCGGGCGAAGGGAGGTTGGGCGAGGTCATGGTGTCAGGTGCAGTCTGGCTTCGGTGGGCAGCAACTCGGCGCGACGCATGGCGACGAAGAAGTCGTTCCGGCGCGGCGCGTCGGACGACAGGAGCCGATAGTCGATGCGCGCGCCGTATCTCTCGCAGAGCTCGCGGCAAATGTAAAGGCCCAGGCCCGCGCCGCGACTGCGGGTCGAGAAAAACGGCTCGAACAAATAGGGTTCGACGTCGGCCGGGATCGGCGCTCCGTCGGACAGGATGCTGAATTCCGCGATCGCGTCGTCGCTCGCACGCAGCGACAGCAGGATCGCTCCCGGACGGTGGCTGGCGTGGCGGCGGGCGTTGTCGAGCAGGTTGACGACGACCCGGCGCAGATGCTCCGCATCGAACACCACGCCGAGCGACTCGGCGGGCAGCTCGACGCGCAGCACGCTGTGCTCGCCCAGCATGACGCCGGCGGCCTGCGCCCATTCGCTGCAGACGGCACCCAGCTCGCCGGTCGCATCGATCGCGCCGACGTCGTGCACCGGCCGAGGCGTCACGTCCATCACGTCGTCGACGATGCGCTTCAGGCGTTCGACGTTCTCCGTGACCATGTGCATCAGCTGGCGCTGCGCCGGATCGGTGGCGTCTTCGTAGAGCAGCGCGTTGGCCTGCGCGATCGCCGCGAGCGGGTTACGGATCTCGTGGGCGATGCCGGCCGAGACGCGGCCCATCGCCGCGAGCTTTTCCTGTCGGCTGCGGGCCTGGACGTTGCGCACGTCTTCGAGGAAGAGCACCACCATCTCTTCGCCGGCCGGCGGTGCGCGCTTCTTGAGAAAGCGCGCACGCACCCGCAGGCTGCGATGCGCGTCTGGCGCGAACTGCAGGGTCAGGTCGCGTCCCGATTCGGGCCACGTGCCTTCGGCGAAGGCGCGCATCACGGCTTCGACCAGCGTGCCCCAGGCGGGGACGCCGCGCAGCTGGAACGGCGCGGCGCGACTGGTGCCTTCCGGCGCGAGCAGCCGCCGTGCCGCCGGGTTCGCGGCGCGCACCTTGCCGCTGCGGTCGACCACCAGCACGCCGTCGTCCATCTCCTCGATCACGAGCCGATTGAGCTGGGCCTGCTGGCGGGCCATCTCGAGACTGCCGCGCGCGCTCAGCTCTTCGCGGGCCAGCCGCCCGGCCAGCTCGCCGGCGAGCACGGTGACGACGAAGAAGCCGCTGCCCGCGAGGCCTGCCTGGGTCATGAGAAGGGCCGGATCGCCGCCGGCCAGGACGCCGAGCCAGGCAGTGCCCAGCAACGCGAGCGTCGCCAGCGCGGCGGTGGCGAGCGCGAGGACGCGCGGCGTCATGACCCCGGCCATCAGGACGGGCAGAACCAGCAACGCCACGTAGTTGAAGCTCGACCCGGGCGAGACGGCGTGCAGGCCGGTGAAGAAGGCCAGGTCGGCACCGATGGTGGCGATCCACTGCGGGCTGCGCAGGCGGGCGAACGTGTGCGGCGCGGCGCCGCGGCGCAGGCGCGGCAGCATCCACATGCTGATGGCCAGGCAGGCGTACGCGACGCTCAGCATGGCGATGGGCAGCGACGGGCGCAGCCCGAAGATGCTGGCCACCGCCAGTGTCGCGGCCAACGCCGCGCCGAGCGCGGCGCGCGCGGCGATGAACGCACGGTAGATGCGTTCGAAGGTGCTCGATCCGACGCCGCGCGCCGACTTGCCGAAGCCCGGCTCGGCCTCGCTCTGCCACGACGCCGCGAATCGGGAATCGTCGTTCAGCGAAGGCGTGTCGCCGGTCGCCGCGAACCCGCCGAACCAGGATTCGTCGCTCGCCTGGGGCCGTGCGCTCGCGGCTGCCGACGGCCTGGCGGAATCTCGCGGACGGGCGGGGGGTTCGACCGGCATGGACCGACCTCGTCTGTTCGCGGCGTCCTGCAGTTCCGTGTCCATCAACCCGCGCCGTGCGTGCGCTCGTAGGCCGCCCGATGTTCCTCGCTGCAGAAGACGCCGCCGCGTCCGGGCAGGACCTCGTTGCGGGGCAGATGCACGCCGCACTGTGCGCAGGCGAGCATGGCCTCGGGCTTCGCAGCAGGGCTGGCCCCGGTGGTCGACGGGGGCGGCTGGCGTCGGCCCGTCGCACCGCGGATCAGCCACAGCAGGACGAACACCGCACCGAGGACGAGAATGATCTTGGCCATCAGGTGATGGGTGGAGCGCGATGCAGCAGCACTTCGAGAACGAACCTTGAGCCCGCGTACGAGAGCAGCAGCATCACCGCACCGGCGTATAGCCAGCCCGCGGCCTTGGGGCCTCGCCAGCCGAAAGCCCTCCGGCCGGCGAGCAGCCCGGCGAAGACGATCCAGCCGAGGATCGAGAACACCGCCTTGTGATCCCAGCGCCACGGATCGGCGAACCAGGCGCCGAGGACGATCGCGGCCGACAGCACGACGAAGCCGGCGGCGACGAAACGGTAGGTGAGCCGCTCGAGCCTCAGGATCGGCAGGCCCGCGCTCGGCGCGCCTGCGCCGAGCCCGGTGCGGCGCATCTGCCGTTCGGCCCGGCTCAGCAGCAACGCATGCAGCACCGCGACGCCGAACAGGCCGTACGACGCGATGCCGAGCAGCCAGTGCAGAGGAGCCCACACCGAGACGGCCAGCGGATGCACCTGGCCGGGGAACAGCCACGCGAGCACGACCACCGCGACGCCGCACGACGCGAGCCAGCGGCGCGCCCCCGGCAACGGCACGAACCGGCTTTCGAGCTCGTAGACGGCGAGCACCAGCCACAGCGTGATCGACAACGCCGGCGCGAAGCCGAAGCGCACGCCCGGGACGTCGGAGCCGATGCCGGTGACGTCGATCAGGATGGACACGCCCTGCGCGATCCAGCCCACCAGCAACGCGCGCCGCAAGCTGGCCGACAGGTGCTCCGCCGGCATGGTCGCGGCGACGTAGCAGGCCAGCGCGACGACGCTCGGCAGCATGAGCAGGAAGGCTCCCGGCGACAGGCTCGCCCCCTCGGGACCGAACGATAGAATCATCGGTCAAGTGTACTTTCGCACCCGTGCCTCCATCGGCCGGGCGCACGTCGGATGGCATCTGCACTCACCGATCGGCTGAGCCGACTCGTCAAGACGATGCGCGGCCAGGCCCGCATCACCGAAGACAACGTCCAGGACATGATGCGCGAGGTGCGCGTCGCGCTCCTCGAAGCGGATGTCGCGTTGCCGGTCGTCCGCGATTTCGTGGCACGGGTCAAGGAACGCGCGCTCGGCGCGGAGGTGGCCGGTTCGCTGTCGCCGGGCCAGGCGCTGGTCGGGATCGTCAGCCGGGAGCTGGCATCGACCATGGGCGAAGGCGTCGCCGAGCTCGACCTGGCGACGCAGCCTCCCGCCGTCATCCTCATGGCCGGCCTGCAGGGCGCCGGCAAGACGACGACCACCGCCAAGCTCGCCAAGCACCTGATCGAGAAGCGCCGCAAGAAGGTGCTCACGGTCTCGACCGACGTGTACCGGCCGGCCGCCATCGAGCAGCTGAAGACGGTCACCCGCCAGTCGGGCGCCGAATGGTTCCCGTCGAGCGCGACCGACACGCCGCTGGCGATCGCCACCGCCGCGCTCGATCACGCGAAACGGCACTACTTCGACGTGCTCCTGGTCGACACGGCGGGGCGGCTGGCCATCGACGAGAAGCTGATGGCGGAGATCCGCGAGCTGCATGCCGCGCTCGCTCCCGTGGAGACGCTCTTCGTCGTCGACGCGATGCAGGGCCAGGACGCGGTCAACACCGCCAAGGCCTTCAAGGAGGCGCTGCCCCTGACCGGCATCGTCCTGACCAAGCTCGACGGCGACTCGCGCGGCGGCGCCGCCCTGTCGGTGCGCGCGATCACCGGCGCGCCGATCAAGTTCGCCGGCACCAGCGAAAAGCTCGACGGCCTCGAGGTGTTCGACGCCGAGCGCCATGCCGGGCGCATTCTCGGCATGGGCGACATCGTCGGCCTGGTCGAGGAAGTCCAGAAGTCGGTCGATGTGGCGGCCGCGCAGAAGCTCGCCGACAAGGTCAAGGCCGGAGACAGCTTCGATCTGAACGACTTCCTGTCGCAGATTTCACAGATGAAGAAAATGGGCGGCCTCGGCGGCCTGATGGACAAGCTACCCTCGCAACTAACCGGAAAGGCGGCCAATCTCGGGCCCGCCGACATGGAGCGCGCCGAGCGGGACGTTCGGCGCATGGAAGGGATCATCTGCTCGATGACGCCCCTCGAGCGGCGCAAGCCCGATCTGCTGAAGGCCACGCGCAAGCGCCGCATCGCGGGCGGTGCCGGTGTCCAGGTTCAGGAGGTCAATCGCCTGCTCAACCAGTTCGAGCAGATGCGCGACGTCATGAAGAAGATGAAGGGCGGCGGCATGATGAAGATGATGAAGCGGATGGGCGGCATGAAGGGTTTCGGCGGAATGCGCTGAAATCCCTGTCGCCGGCCCACGGGCCGGCGAGCCCAGCAACCAAGGCGAAGCGATGGATCCATATCTGATTTCAGTGGCGGCGTTGTTCTGTGCGCTGCCCCTCGTCTGGTGGCTCGCGCGGCGCACCGGCCCGACGGAGCGGCCCGAGGCGCCCGCCGAACGTCTCGACACGCTGGCCGCCTGGCCGCCCGAGCCGACCCGTGTTCTGCGCTCCCAGGAGCGGCTCGCCTTCAGCACGCTGAAGCTCGCGCTGCCCGGCTACATGATCCTCGCGCAGGTGCCGATCGCGCGATTCCTCAACGTGCCGAAGCGCAATTCCTATGCGGAATGGATGCGCCGCCTCGGCAGCCAGTGCGTCGACTTCGTGATCTGCGACGTCACCTCGCAGGTGGTCGGCGTGGTCGAGATCCGGCCGCCGATGGAGCAGATCGGCGAGAAGCTGCGTGCGCGGCTCGATCGCGTCGGACGCGTCCTCGAGGCGGCGAATATTCCGGTCCACGTCTGGAACGAGGCCCGCCTGCCGACGATCGAGGCCGCCCGCGACAAGATCCTGCCCAGGACGCCGGCCGTGCCCGCGAGCATGACAAGGCGCCCTGTGGCGCCGATGGCGATGCCTGCCGCCGAGCTCGCCGTGGCGGGAGCCGTCGGCGCGGGAGCGGCGGCCGCAGCGGCGACCGACCCGTTCGCCGACACCGACCGCGACTGGACCCAGGGCGAAGTCATCGAGGTGCTCGAGCCCAGCGGCTCGACCTGGTTCGACGAGCTCGAGGAATCGGTGTCGCCCGTCCTGCCGCCGCCGGAAGATCGCTGACGCTCGCCGGCGGCCCGCTCAGCTGACGAGCGCGTCCGCGAATTCCCGGGCGCGGAACGTCTGCAGGTCGGCGAGCTGCTCGCCGACGCCGATGAAGTAGACCGGCAACGGCACGTCGCGGGAGCGAGACCAGAGCGCGATGGCGGCGAGCACGCCCCCCTTGGCGGTGCCGTCGAGCTTGGTGATGACGAGGCCGGTGAGGCGGAGCGCCGCATCGAACGCCTGCACCTGGGCCAGCGCGTTCTGCCCGGAATTGCCGTCGATCACGAGCAGCACTTCATGCGGCGCGCCAGCCTGCGCCTTGCCGATCGTGCGGTGGATCTTCTTGAGCTCTTCCATGAGATGCGACTGCGTCGCCAGCCGGCCTGCGGTGTCGGCGATGACGACGTCGCAGCCGCGCGCCTTGCCCGCGACGACGGCGTCGAAGGTGACGCCGGCCGGATCGCCCCCTTCCTGGCTGACGATCTCGATGCGGGCCGCGCTCGCACCTGCGGGCGCCTCTCCGGACGCGTGGCCGGCGCGCTGCGCCCAGGCCAGCAGCTGCTCGCGCGCGGCCGCCCGGAACGTGTCGGCGGCCGCCAGCATCACTTTCTGGTTCGAATCGATCAGGTGACGCGCCAGCTTGCCGACGCTGGTCGTCTTGCCGGCGCCGTTGACGCCGACGACCATGATGACCGTCGGGCTGTGCTCGCCGATGCGCAGGGGGCGCTCGAGCGGCGCGAGCAGGTCGGCGATGCAGTCGGCGAGCAGGCGCCGCATCGCGGCCGGCTCGCGGATGTGCGCGCGGGTCACGCGACGTTCGAGATCGTCGAGCAGGAACTGCGTCGCGGCGATGCCCGTGTCTGCCTGGAGCAGCGCCGTCTCCAGGTTCTCGTACATCGCGTCGTCGATCGTCGCGGCGACGAATGCGTCGGCGATCCCGGCGCCGGTGCGGCGCAGGCCGGTGCGAAGCTTGGCGAGCCAGTCGCTTCGATCTGGCTCGGGCTCCGGGGCCGGCGTCGACGGCGTGGCGAGCTCGTCCGCGCGCTGCACCGCGCTCGGCGATGCAGCGACCGGCGCAAGCATGTCGCCGGCCGGCCCAGGCTCGACGTCGTCCTGCGGCTTCTTGCCGAAGAAGAGCTCGCCGACATCGGCGTTGAGCCAGTCGAGGGCGCCTCTGGGCCGACCGGCACCGGCGCCGCTCCCGGCCTCCGGCACCGTCGTCACAACGGCTGACGGCGCGGGCTTTTTCTTGAAGAAACTGAACATCGATTCGGTACGCCGCCGGAGTCGGCAGGCGGGTGCGTGCGGTGGTGGATGGGCCGAGACCCTGGCTGCTCACGCCCCGCATCGGCTCGCTATACTCGCGGGCTCAGGCGCTTTAGCTCAGTCGGTTAGAGCGACGGAATCATAATCCGCAGGTCCGGGGTTCGAGTCCCTGAAGCGCCACCAGACCCCATGCTTCGTCGCGTCTTTGCCCTCGCCGCTCTCTGCCTCCTGGCGCTTCCGGCAGCCGCTCAGGTGCAGCGCAACTTTCCGCAGAACGCCTTGCGCGGCTCCATGGTCTTCGGCATCTTTCCGGAGATCCTCCTGAACGGGAACCTGGCTCGGCTGTCGCCGGGCACCAGGATCCGCAAGGACGACAACATGCTCGCCATGCCGAGCACCATGCTCGGCGGGCCGTTCCTGGTCAACTACACCATCGACTTCGGCGGCACGGTGAAGGACGTCTGGGTGCTGACACCGGGCGAAGCCGCCGTGCAACCCTGGCCGACGACGCCCGACCAGGCACAGGCCTGGTCCTTCGACCCGATCGCGCAGGTCTGGACCAAGCCGTGACCGAGGCCGTCAAGGCCCGGCCGCTGGTCTACATCAAGACCTTCGGCTGCCAGATGAACGTGTACGACTCCGCGCGCATGGCCGATGCGCTGCGCGAGTCCGACGGCTACGAAACCACCACCGATGTCGAGGCCGCCGACCTGATCCTCTTCAACACCTGCTCGGTGCGCGAGAAGGCCGAAGAGAAGGTGTTCAGCGAGCTCGGCCGCGTCAAGCATCTCGGAGCCAGGGGGGCACTGATCGGCGTCGGCGGCTGCGTCGCCAGCCAGGAGGGCGCCGCGATCGTCAAGCGGGCGCCCTACGTCGACCTCGTCTTCGGTCCCCAGACGCTGCACCGGCTGCCGGCGATGATCGAACGGCGCCGCGCCGAAGCGAGGCCGCAGGTCGACATCAGCTTCCCCGAGATCGAGAAATTCGACCTGCTGCCACCGGCGCGCGTGCAAGGCCACACGGCATTCGTCTCGATCATGGAAGGCTGCTCGAAGTACTGCTCCTACTGCGTCGTGCCCTACACGCGCGGCGAGGAGTTCTCACGGCCATTCGACGACGTGCTCGCCGAAATCGAAGGGATCGCGGCGCTCGGCGTGCGCGAGGTGACGCTGCTCGGCCAGAACGTCAACGCCTACCGGGGCGCTCTCGGCAAGAGCAGCGCCCTGGCCGACTTCGCGACGCTCCTGGAAGCCGTCGCGGGGATCGACGGCATCGAGCGCATCCGCTACACCACCAGCCACCCGAAGGAATTCACGCAGCGGCTGATCGACGTCCATGGCCGCGTCGACAAGCTCGTCGACCACCTGCACCTGCCGGTCCAGCACGGCAGCGACCGCATCCTGTCGGCGATGAAGCGCGGCTACACGTCGCTCGAGTTCAAGAGCACCGTGCGCCGGTTGCGCGCCGTCCGCCCCGGCATCGCCATCTCGAGCGATTTCATCGTCGGTTTTCCGGGCGAGACGGAGGCCGACTTCGACAGGACGATGGCGCTGATCGAGGACGTCGGCTTCGACCACAGCTACAGCTTCGTGTTCAGCCCGCGCCCCGGGACGCCGGCAGCCGGCCTCGCCGACGACACGCCCGCGGAGACGAAGCTCGAGCGGCTGCAACGGCTGCAGGCGTTGATCGAGGCGCAAGGCCGGTCGATCAGCGAATCCCGGCTGGACACGGTCCAGCGCGTGCTCGTCGAAGGACCGGCGCGGCGCGGCGCGGCCGAGCTGACGGGCCGGACCGAGTGCAACCGCGTCGTCAATTTCGCCGGGCCGGGCGATCTGGTCGGCACGATGGCCAGCATCCGCATCACCGAAGTGCGGGGCCATTCGCTGCGCGGCGTCCACGTCCCGGCCTGAGCGGGAGCAGGCGCCCTCCCGCCCGGCCTCATCGGCGGCGAAATCCCGCCCACCAGAGGGCGAGCGCACAGGCAGCGACCATGGCCGCGTACGTGATCATCTTGCCGTCGTGCTCGAACACCACGAGTCCGAGCACGGCCATGGCCGCCATCGCCGTGCTCGCCCACGCTCCGAGGCGGAGCCAGCCGATGGGCGCGAGCTCGCGGCGCCAGAGCAGCTTCGCGGCGCCGGCGGCCAGGTATCCGGCGATCAGCGCAGGGGCGAAGAAATTGGCGATGTGCCAGAGGGCGGCGTCGATCGGCACGGCGATGCGGGTGGGTGTCGGGGAGAGGCCTGGACGTCGATACCAAGGAAAACCCGGGGCGGCGTACGTTTTGCACACTGCCCCGGGCGGCGACAATTTTATAATCCGACGATGAGCGTCTTTGCTCTCGGCCTCAACCACAACACCGCGCCCCTGGACCTGCGTGGGCGTTTCGCGTTCTCGGCACAGCAGCTTCCGGTCGCCTTGCAGTCGTTCCGTTCACGCCACGAGCGGATCTCGGAAGTCGCCATCGTCTCCACCTGCAACCGGACCGAGCTGTATGTCGGCGCCGATGTGGCGGCGGTCGACCCGGCGGTCGAATGGCTGGCCGAAGTGGGCGCGGTCTCCAGCCAGACGCTGCGATCTCATGCCTACGTGCTGCAGGGCTCGTCGGCGGCGAGACACGCCTTTCGCGTCGCCAGCGGGCTCGATTCGATGGTGCTCGGCGAACCGCAGATCCTCGGCCAGCTGAAGCAGGCCGTCCGCGAGGCCGACAGCGCCGGCACGCTCGGCACCACCTTGCAGCAGATGTTCCAGCGATCGTTCGCGGTCGCCAAGGAGGTGCGAACGTCGACCGAGATCGGCAGCCATTCCATCAGCATGGCCGCGGCTGCGGTCCGGCTGGCGGGCCAGCTGTTCGAATCGATCGCCGAGACGCGGGTGCTGTTCGTCGGCGCCGGCGAGATGATCGAGCTGGCGGCGACGCATTTCGCGGCCCGACAGCCACGCCAGATGACGATCGCCAACCGGAGCAACGAGCGCGCCGCCGAGCTCGCCAGCCGCTTCGGCGCGGCGGCCATGCCGCTGTCCGAGCTGCCGTCGCGGCTGGCCGAGTTCGACATCGTGATCTCGTCGACCGCGAGTTCGCTGCCGATCATCGGCCTGGGCGCCGTGGAGCGCGCGCTGAAGGTGCGTCGCCATCGCCCGATGTTCATGGTCGATCTCGCCGTGCCTCGCGACATCGAGGCCGAGGTGGCCCGGCTGTCCGACGTCTATCTCTACACCGTCGACGATCTGTCGGCGATCGTCCAGACCGCCGGCGAGAAGCGGGAAGCCGCCGTGGCCCAGGCCGAGGCCATCATCGAGACGGGCGTCCAGAGCTTCGTCCAGTGGCTCGATCGCCGCAGCTCGATTCCGCTGATCCAGGCCTTGCACGCGCAGGCCGACGACTGGCGCTCGCTCGAGATCGCCCGCGCGCAGAAGCTCCTGGCCGGCGGAGCCGATGTCGCGGCCGTCCTCGAGGCACTGTCCAAGGGACTGACGCAGAAGATGCTGCACGGCACCCTGGCCGAGCTCCGGGCCGCCGAGGGCGACGAGCGCGCGCGGCTGGCACAGACCGTCTCGCGGCTGTTCCTGCGCGCGGGCAGCCGCACGGCCGGCGACGACAAGCGTTAGCGGCGACCGCCCCGGCGCCGCCCTGTCGGCGCCGACGTTCAGCCGCCATCGCGATCGTCCCAGCCTGTCCCGCCGCCCGTCATGAAGCCTTCTCTCCGCCAGCAGCTCGAACGCCTCGCGATGCGTCTGACCGAGCTCGATGCGACGCTCGCCGATCCTTCGGCCGCGGGCGACATGAATCGCTACCGGGCGCTCAGCCGCGAGCACGCCGAGGCGTCCGCGCTGACCGACCTGTTTCGCCGGTTCCAGGAGCGCGAACGCGATCTCGCCTCGGCAGGCGAGCTGCTCGCCGAGGCCAGCGGCGACGCCGAGATGATCGCGATGGCCGCCGAAGAATCCGTCAGCGCGCGTGACGATCTCGAACGACTCCAGACGGAGCTGCAGGCGGCCCTGCTGCCGCGCGATGCCGACGATGACCGCAACGTGTTCCTCGAGATCCGCGCCGGTGCCGGTGGTGACGAATCCGCCCTGTTCGCGGCCGATCTCGCACGCATGTACCTGCGCTACGCCGAGCGCCAGGGATGGAAGAGCGAAGTGATGTCGGAAAGCGCCAGCGACCTCGGCGGGTTCAAGGAAGTCGTCTTCCGCATCGCCGGGGAGTCGGTGCATGCCAAGCTGAAGTTCGAATCCGGCGGCCACCGTGTCCAGCGGGTGCCGGTGACGGAGACGCAG
Source organism: uncultured Burkholderiaceae bacterium (assembly GCA_964657365.1). Lineage (GTDB taxonomy): Bacteria > Pseudomonadota > Gammaproteobacteria > Burkholderiales > Burkholderiaceae_C > Schlegelella_A. Next base: position 4,478 of record CAZZVH010000013.1, on the reverse strand, counting down.
GGCCGCATCCACACCAGCGCCTGCACCGTGGCCGCGCTGGCCGAGCCCGACGAGGCGGAGGAGCTGACGCTCGACCCGAGCGAACTGCGCATCGACACCTTCCGCGCCAGCGGCGCCGGCGGCCAGCACGTCAACAAGACCGACAGCGCCATCCGCATCACCCATTTGCCGACCGGCATCGTCGCCGAGTGCCAGGACGACCGATCGCAGCATCGCAACAAGGCCAAGGCGATGGCCGTGCTGACGGCCCGCCTGCGCGACAAGGAGCAGTCGGAGCGCTCGGCGAAGGAAGCGGCGACGCGCAAGAGCCTGATCGGCAGCGGCGACCGCAGCGACCGCATCCGCACCTACAACTTCCCGCAGGGCCGTGTCACGGACCATCGCATCGGCCTGACCCTCTACAAGCTGCAGGCCATCCTGGACGGCGACCTGGGCGAGGTGATCGCTGCGCTGCAGGCCGCCCGTGCTGCCGAGCAGCTGGCCGTGCTCGAAAGCGGCGAGGCTTGACCGACAGGCCGACGACCGTGGCCTCGGCGATGGCCGAGGCGCGGCGGCGCGGCGTCGACCGGCTGGACGCCGAGCTGCTGCTGGCCCGGTTGTTCGAGCGGCCGCGCACCTGGCTGATCGCCCATGACGAGGCCGCGCTCCAGGAGATCCGGTCCGCGCAGTGGCAGCAGTGGCTGGCGCGGCGTGCGGACGGCGAGCCGCTCGCCTACCTGCTCGGCGAGAAGGAGTTCGCCGGCCTGATGCTCCGCGTCGATCCCGACGTCCTGGTGCCCCGTCCGGACACGGAGGTTCTCGTGGACTGGGCCGTCGCGATCCTGCGCCGGCGAGAGTCCCGGACGGGCCAGGTGGCCGACCTCGGCACCGGCAGCGGCGCGATCGCCCTGGCCATCCAGGCCGCGCTGCCGGACCTCGACGTGCTCGCGACCGATGCCAGCGCTGCGGCGCTGGAGGTCGCGCGCGGCAACGCACGGCGCCATGCACTGACCGTGGAATTCGTCGAGTCGTCCTGGTGGCAGGCCCTGGCCGGCCGACGTTTCGATCTCGTCGTGTCGAACCCGCCCTACGTCGCGGGCGACGATCCCGCACTTGCCGCGCTGCGTCACGAGCCGATCGCTGCGCTCACTCCAGGCGGCGACGGCGTCGCCGCGCTGGCGGAGATCATTGGCGGCGCGGTGCCGCACCTGCACCCGGACGGCTGGCTGTTGCTGGAGCACGGCTTCGATCAGGGCGCGAGGGTGCGCGACATGCTGGTCGGCGCCGGCTTCTCGATGGTCGAGACGCGTCGCGATCTTGCCGGCCTCGAACGGGTGACCGGCGGGCAGCTCCGCACAGCCGCGCCGTCACCTGTTGTCACATCGATCACGGCTTGACGCAATCCAGCAGCACGCCTGCGATGCAGTGCGGCGCGGCGGCGACTAATACCGGCGGGTTCGTCGAATTTCCAACACGACGCGAAGGGGCGCGCCGTAGGATGTGTTCTTCGAGCCCGGGCGCACCGCCCGCCGCTCCAGCCGCCGGATCGATCGAGGAGGTTGCCATGCGGATTGCCAGTGTCGTCGCCTTGTGCGCGGTCCTTCTGCCGGGCGTTGCAGCCTGGGCGGACGGCAAGGGTCTGACAGCCGACGCCGACAGCCTGCCCTGGGCGCGTTTCCAGGGTCGCGTCGCGCTGGCCGGCACCGTCTCGCCCGACTGGCGCAACGATCTCGCCGGCGCCGACGTCGCCAACCGCAGCGGCGGCATCACGGTCAGCGCCTTCAGCGTGATGGGCGATCTGTACTTCGGCAGCACCGGCATCGGCGGCGCGCAGACGGGCGGCTTTCGCGCCACCAGCGGTCTCGTGAGCGGCGCCCGCGGCACGCTGTGGGGCGCGTCGGCCACTGCGCCGACCAGCGGCCTCTTCAGCGTCGACCGGCGTCTGTTCGGACAGTCTCCCGCCTTGCTGCCCGGCACCACCGACCAGACCGACGGCGGCACGGTTCCGTATTTCGGCGTGGGCTACAGCAGCCTCGCCGCACGCGGCGGCTGGAGCTTCAGCGCCGACCTGGGCCTCGTGTCCCTGACACCGTCCGCTGCCGTCCACCTCGGACGGGTCTTCGGTGGCGGACAGAATCTCGACGACGTGGTGCGCGACATGCGCCTGTCGCCGGTGCTGCAACTCGGGGCGTCGTACTCCTTCTGAATCACCCGGCGAGGCGATTGCCGCTACAGTGCGGGATCGTCAATTTCCAACGGTTCGGCACCATGAGCGACGTTCAACAGCGCATCGACGACCTCGTCAAGAATCATCGCGTCGTCCTCTTCATGAAGGGGACCGCGCAGTTCCCGATGTGCGGCTTCTCCGGCCGTGCCATCCAGATCCTGAAGTCCTGCGGCGTGACCGACCTGAAGACCGTCAACGTCCTCGAAGACGACGAGATCCGCCAGGGCATCAAGTCGTACTCCGATTGGCCCACGATCCCGCAGCTCTACGTCAACGGCGAGTTCGTCGGCGGCTCGGACATCATGACGGAGATGTACCAGGCGGGCGAGTTGCAGGCGGCACTCGGCGTCGCCGCCTGATCGACCAGGTTCCATCCGCGGCCGGCGCGGCGCGCCCGCGCCGGGTGCTGGTCGGCGTGACGGGCGCGAGACGCATCTGGTCGCGACGCCTGCGGCGATCCTCAACGTCCACCACGAGCTCGGCCTCGACCGTCGGGCGCTCGAGGCGCTGGCCGACGTCGCCTACAACCCCGCCGACATCGGTGCCGCCATCGCCAGCGGCTCGTTCGCCATCGACGCGATGGTGGTGTCGCCCTGCTCGATGAAGTCGCTCGCCGCGATCGCGCACGGCCTGTCCGACAACCTCCTGACGCGCGCGGCCGATGTCGCCCTGAAGGAGCGCCGGCGGCTGCTGCTGATGGTCCGCGAGACGCCCCTCAACCTGGCGCACCTGCGCAACATGGTCGCGGTCACCGAGATGGGCGCCATCGTCTTCCCGCCGCTGCCTGCCTTCTATCACCGACCGACGAGCATCGAGGCGCTGGTCGACGACAGCGTCGAGCGCGTGCTGTCGCTTCTCGATGTCGAGTCGGCGGCGCCGAAGTCGTGGAGCGGCCTCTAGAGCCTGCGTGCTCGCGGCGGCGCTGTCCGGCGGTTCTCATTTCTGCGGCGCGAATTCCCAGCCGCGGCGCGCGCCGAAGACAGCGCCCGGGTATTCGGGACGCCCCCGGCTGCCGTTGTAGCGGCCGAGCGCGAGGAAGAGATCGCCGCCGTCGAGGTTGAGATAGTGGCGCAGGATGACGCAGCCGAAGCGCAGGTTGGTCTGCATGTGGAATAGGCGCGCCGTGTCGCCGTCCCCGATCAGGCGCGCCCAGAACGGCATGACCTGCATGTAGCCGCGCGCACCGGCGATGCTGATGGCGTATTTGCGGAATCCGCTCTCGACCTGGACGAGGCCCAGCACCAGTGCCGGTTCCAGGCCCGCCCGCGTGCTCTCGTACCAGAGCGTCTCGAGAAATTCGATCCGGGTAGCGAACTCGATCGGTCGCCGCTGCAGACGATCGCTCATCGCGCCGAGCCAGCGCAGGTGCGCGAGCCGATCGTCGATGGCCGGGAACGACACCTTGGGCGGCGCCCGGTCGGCGATGGCCGACGACAACGCCGAACGCACCGCATCGGCCAGCGGTTCCTCGACCTGCGCGCCGGCACGTGCCGGCCCCGGCCAAAGCGAGCCGGCAGCGCCCAGTGCGCCTGCACACGCGGTGGCGGCGAGGGCACGCCGTTGGCTCCCCGTGCGGGAGAGCCGCTCGCTCATGCGGCGAGTCTGGCCTCGATGAAGGCGAGCACCTCGCCGGGTGCGACCGGCGTGGGCGTCGTCTCGCTTCTCGCCTGGTATTCGACCTCGCCGCTCTTGAGGCCACGGTCGGACAGCACCACGCGGTGCGGCACGCCGATCAGCTCCCAGTCGGCGAACATGGCGCCGGGACGCTCGCCCCGATCGTCGAGGACGACATCGATGCCACGGTCCCGCAGCTGGTCGTGCAGTGCGTCGGCGGCAGCGCGAACGTCTGCCGAACGGTCGTAGCCGATCGGGCAGATCACGACCGTGAACGGAGCGATCGCCGCCGGCCAGACCATGCCGCGGGCGTCGTGGCTCTGCTCGACGGCCGCGCCGACGATGCGCGTGACACCGATGCCGTAACAGCCCATCTGCAGCAACTGCGGCTTGCCGGTTTCGTCGAGGAAGGTCGCATCCATGCGCTTGCTGTAGTGCGCGCCCAGCAGGAAGACGTGGCCGACCTCGATGCCGCGCTGGATCGACAGCCTGCCGTGGCCGTCGGGCGACGGGTCGCCGTCGACGACGTTGCGCAGATCGGCGACCAGTTCCGGCTCCGGCAGGTCGCGGCCCCAGTTGACGCCCGTGTAGTGGAAATCGACTTCGTTCGCGCCGCAGACGAAGTCGCTCATCGCCGCCACCGTGCGGTCGACGATCA
>CAZZVH010000012.1:0-20115 GCA_964657365.1 uncultured Burkholderiaceae bacterium | reverse complement strand
CGCCAACACCATCGTCATCAGCCGCGCCGACAAGTTCGGCCTGGCGCAGCTGCACCAGCTGCGCGGCCGGGTCGGCCGCTCGCACCACCAGGCCTACGCCTATCTGCTCGTGCCCGACGTCGAGGGCCTGCCGAAGATGGCGGCGCAGCGGCTCGATGCGATCCAGCAGATGGAAGAGCTCGGCTCGGGCTTCTATCTCGCCATGCACGACCTCGAGATCCGGGGCGCCGGCGAGGTGCTGGGCGAGCACCAGAGCGGGAACATCCTCGAGGTCGGCTTCCAGCTCTACAACGACATGCTGGCGGAAGCCGTGCGATCGCTCAAGGCCGGCCGCGAGCCCGACCTGCTGGCGCCGCTGTCGGCGGTGACCGAGATCAACCTGCACGCGCCGGCCCTCCTGCCCGATGCCTATTGCGGCGACGTGCACACCCGCCTTTCGCTCTACAAGCGGCTGGCGAGCGCCCAGCGCGCCGAGCAGATCGACGCGATGCTCGACGAGATCACCGACCGCTTCGGCCGCCTGCCGCCGCAGGGCCAGACGCTCTTCGACGTGCACCGCCTGCGCGTCCTCGCCCGCGCCTACGGCGTCGCCAAGATCGACGCCGGCGAGAAGGCGACGGCGATCACCTTCGTCGTGAACCCGCCGATCGATCCGCTGCGCATCATCGAGCTGGTGCAGAAGAACCGGCACATCAAGCTGGTGGGCAACGAACGGCTGCGCATCGAGCGCGACGCGCCGGAAGTGCGGGATCGGGTCCAGCTCGTGCGCGACGTGCTGAAGGCGCTCGGCACGCCGCGCGTGCTGGAAGCGGCGTGACCTTCGCCGCATCGCCCGGCCTGACCGTGCGCGGCGTCGAGCCGCCGCTCCGCCTCGGCGATTTCGGCCTGGCCGTGTTCGACATGGACTCGACCCTGATCTCGATCGAATGCGTCGACGAGATCGCGGCGATGGCCGGCCGCAAGGCCGGGGTCGCGGCCATCACCGACGCTGCCATGCGCGGCGAGATCGCCGACTACAAGGCGAGCCTGCGACAGCGCGTCGCGCTGCTGCGCGGCGTGCCTGCCGCGGCGCTGCAACGCGTCTACGATGAGCGGCTGCGTTTCAATCCGGGCGCCGAGACGCTGGTCGCGGCATGTCGTGCCGCGGGGCTGAAGACACTCCTGGTGTCCGGCGGCTTCACCTTCTTCACCGATCGCGTCCGCGACCGGCTCGGCTTCGATTTCACGCGCAGCAACGTCCTCGGGATCGCCGACGGCGTTCTCACGGGCAGGATGGTCGACCAGCCCTGGGGCGACATCTGCGACGGCGACGGGAAGCGCAGGATGCTGCTCGAGACCTGCGCCTCTCTCGGCATCGCGCCTTCGCGGGCGTTCGCCATGGGCGACGGCGCCAACGACCTGCCGATGATGTCGGTCGCCGGCCTGTCGGTCGCCTACCACGCCAAGCCCGCCGTGCGCGCCGCTGCGATGGTGTCGATCGACGAGGGCGGCCTCGACCGGTTGCTCGAGGTGCTCGTCCCTTAGCTAGAGCTGGGCGAGCGCGTCGATCGGGTTCAGGCGCGCGGCATTTCGCGCCGGCAGGTATCCGAAAACGATGCCGATCGCGCTCGACACGAGGAAAGCCACGGCGATCGAGCCACCGGTGATCGGCATCTGGAACGTCGTCACCAGATGATTGAAGAGCGTCGCGATGCCGAGAGCGAGCGCGACGCCGACCATTCCGCCGAGCAGGCACACCAGCACCGCCTCGATCAGGAACTGGCGCAGGATGTCGCCCTGCCGCGCGCCGACCGCCATCCGGATGCCGATCTCCTGCGTCCGTTCGATGACGGTGACCAGCATGATGTTCATCACGCCGATGCCGCCGACGATCAGCGAGATCACCGCGATCGACGAGATCAGCAGCGAGATCGCGAGCGTCGTCTTCTCGACGGTCTCGCGGAACGATTCGATGTTGCTGAGGAAGAAGTCGACACTGCCGTGCCGCTGCGTCAGCAATCGCTTGATGCCCGCCTCGGCCGCCTTGCTGGGTGCTGCGTCGTTGATCCGCAGCGTGATGCTGCGCAGCGAATCCTGCCCGGTAAGGCGCGCCATCGCGGTGGTGTACGGGATCCAGACATTGAGCGAATCGTTGTTGCCGAACGGGCTTTTCTTCTTCGCGGTGACGCCGACGACCCGAACCGGCACGCTGCCGAGCAGGATCACCTGGCCGAGGGCCGGCGTGCCGTCCGGGAAGAGCGCGCTGGCGGCGTTGTCGTCGATCACCGCGTCCTGCGCCTGCATCCTGACCGCGCCGGCATCGAAGCCCTGGCCGGTCGCGAACGCATAGCCGCGGACGCGGAAGAACTGCGCACCGACGCCGGTGACCGTCGTGGCACGGTCGACGTTGCCCTTCCTCAGCGACACGCTGGTCGTGACCGTCGGCGTGACGCTGTCGACGTAATCGAGGCTGGCGAGCGCATCCGCGTCGCCGGTCGTCAGTGAGCGCACCGACGCGGCGCGCTGGTCGCCGAAGCCGGTGCCGGCGTAGACGTCGATCGTGTTCGTTCCGAGCGAGCTGATGTCGGCCAGGATCTGGCTGCGGGACCCTGCGCCCAGCGCGACCACCGACACCACCGAGGCGATGCCGATGATGATGCCGAGCGTCGTCAGCAGCGTCCGCAGTCGGTGGCTGACCATGCTCCGGACCGCCATCGTCGCCGCTTCGAGCACACGGCTCGCGCTGTTCATCAGCCACGACTCGGTGGCGACCACGCGAGCCGGCAACACGCCAGTGCGCGCAGGTCGCGGCCGCGTCTGTCGGTCCGAGATCACCACGCCGTCGCTGAGTTCGATCGTGCGGTAGGCGTGCGACGCCACCTTCGCATCGTGCGTGACGATGATCACCGTGTGACCCCGCTCGTTCAGCTCCTGCAGGATGCCCAGGACCTCTTCACTGCTCGTGGTGTCGAGGGCGCCGGTCGGCTCGTCCGCCAGAATGACCTGACCGCCGTTGACGAGCGCCCGGGCGATGCTGACGCGCTGCTGCTGACCGCCCGACAACGCGTTCGGGCGGTGGCTCATCCGGTCTCCGAGGCCGAGCCGCTCGAGCAGCTGTTGCGCCCTGGCGCGCCGGTCGCCTGCCGACATCCCGGCGTAGATGGCGGGGATCTCGACGTTGCGCAGCGCGCTGAGATCGCCGAGCAACTGATAGCGCTGGAAGATGAAGCCGAAATGCTCGCGCCGCAGCCGCGCCAGCTCGTCCTCCGACATCGCTCCGATGTCCTGACCCTCGACGCGATAGCTGCCGGAGGTTGGCTTGTCGAGGCAACCGAGGATGTTCATGAGCGTCGACTTGCCCGAACCCGACGCGCCCATGATCGCGACCATCTCGCCGGCGTCGATCGTCAGCGTCACCCCGCGCAGCGCGTGCACGGTCTGGTCCCCCGCCTGGTAGCGACGGCCCAGGTCGCGGAAGTCCAGCAGTGCCGTCATCGCGACGAGGATCGTTTCGCTGGATCCTGCCCCTGGCCGACCGGCGTCACCGCCTCGCTCGTGACGACCAGGTCGCCGGCGTGCAATCCGTCGAGCACCTGCGCCTGCACGCGGTTGTTCAAGCCGATCCTGACGGACCGATCCTCGATCGTGTCGCCGCTCTTCACCCGGACCTTGAAGCTGCCGTCCTTGTTCCGGTCCCCGATCCCGGAACTGGGGACGATCAGGACGCTGTCGACCTTGGCGACGACGATCGTCACCTGCGCCGTCATGCCGATGCGCAGCTTGCCGTCCGGGTTGGGCACCTCGAAGATCCCGTTGTAGTAGATTGCCTTCGCGCCGCTGCTCGTGGCGGCCGTGGTCGACGATCCGGTGGTGTCGGTCGCGAGCGTCGTCGGCCCCGGCTCGACACGCTTCAGCACCGCCTGGAACCGCGTGTCCGGATCCCCGAGCAGCGTGAAATAGGCCGGCAGGCCGGAGTGGACGCGGGGCACGTCGGCCTCGGAGATCTGCGCCTTGATCGTCATGGTGTCGAGCTGGGCGAGCTTGATCAGGACGGGTGCCGAGAACGCCGAGTTGACCGTCTGCCCCTCTTCGGTGACGACCGCGACGACCGTCCCGTCGATGGGCGCGACGACCCGGGCGTAGCCGACGTTGACCCTGGCGGTGTCCCGGGTCAGCTGCGCCTGGGACAGCTGGGCGTCCAGTGCGGCGATGTCGGCCTGCGTCGTCGCGAGCAGCGCATCGGCGCTCTCGAGGTCGGCCCGCGACCCGGCATCGATGGCGACGAGTGCCTTGAGTCTCGCCAGCGCGAGGCCTGTCTGCTTGAGCAACGCGAGCTTGGCCGCGCGCTGGGCCTGCACGTTCAGCACGCCGGCCTCGGCCTTGCGCAGGTCGTTCTGCTGCGTGACCGAGTCGATGTCGGCGATCAGCTGGCCCTTCTTCACACGATCGCCGAGCGCGACATGCAGCTGCGTCAGCACACCGGTGACCTGGGCGCCGACGCTCACCAGCCTGGCCGCCTCCATGGTGCCGGTGGCCAGCACGCCTTCCTCGATGTCGCCCTTGGCGACGGCAGTCGTCGTGACCTGCAGTGCCGGCGGGTCGCTGAACGCGAGACGCTTGACTCCCCATGCCACGAGAAGCATGACCACGACCAGCGCGATCCAGAACCACTTGCCAGGTCGCCAGCTCATTTCGACTCGTCTCCGTCTTTCCATCCGCCGCCGAACGCCTTGTAGAGCGCGACCCGCGAAGTCTGCTCTTCGAGGAGCAGGCTGATCAGTCCCTGTTGCGCCCCGTACAGGCCTTGCTGCGCCGTCAGCACGGTCAGGTAGTTGCTGCTGCCCTGTCGAAACACGGCCTCGGACAAGGTCAGGCTCGTCGCGAGGGCGTCGATGTACGCTCGCTGGGCCGAGGTTCGCTCGGCCAACGTGCGCCGCGCGGCAAGGATGTCGGCGACTTCGCGGAACGCCGTCTGTAGCGTCTTCTCGTAGGTGGCGACCGCGATGTCGCGGTCGGCGACGGCGTTCGAGAGGTTGGCGTCGCGAACGCCGAAGTCGACGATCGGCAGCGTGACCGTCGGCCCGAAGCTCCAGGAGCCGCTGCCGCTGCGGAACAGCCCGTCCAGCGCACTGCTCGCGGTGCCGATACCGCTGGTCAGCGTGATCTGGGGGAAATAGGCTGCGCGGAACGCGCCGATGTTGGCGAACGCCGCCTGAAGACTGCGCTCGCTCGACTGCACGTCCGGCCGGCGGACCAGCACCGAGGACGGCAGATCCGGCGGCACCTGCAGCAGCATTCCGGAGTCGATGGGGATCGTGCCGCGAGGGTCGTTCGCATCGGTCATCGGCCCGCCGAGCAGCAACTCGAGGGCGTTGCGGTCGAGATCGATCTGCGTGCGGTTCGCGGCGATCTGCACGCGCGCGGCTTCGACGGTGCTGCGAACCTGTGCGACGACGAGGCCGGTCGAGCCGCCGAGATCGCGGATCTTCGTCGTCAGGTCGAGCGTCGACCGCTGGCTGTCGAAGGTCTGCAACGACAGGGCCAGGCGCTGCTGGTCCGCCGCCAGCGTCAGCCATGCCGTCACGACGTCGGCCACCAGCAGCACCTGGGCGCTGCGCCGGTTCTCGCGCGACGCGAAGTAGCTTGACAGCGCGGCGTCGCTCAGGTTGCGCACGCGGCCGAACAGGTCGAGTTCGTAGCCCGGGACATTGACCGAGACGCTGTCGGTCGTGCTCGTGAAGCCCGCCGTCCGTGCGCGCGTGACACCGGCGGCTGCGTCGACAGACGGCAGCCGCTGGGCATCCTGGATCCGGTAGAGGGCGCGCGCCTTCTCGATGTTCAGCGTCGACACGCGCAGGTCGCGGTTGTTCATGAGCGCCTGGGCGACGAGGGCGCGCAGGCGCGTGTCTCCGACGAAGTCTTTCCAGCCGAGGTCGTAGGCGTCGGCCGCCGAGGATGCTGCGCGCGCCGGCTCGTGCGGATCGACGGTCGCCATGTCGGCTCTCACCGGCAGAGCTGGCCGGACATAGGCGGGAGCGAGGTTGATGCACCCTCCGCAAAGAACGGAAAGCAGCAGGCTCGCGCCGGCGCGGATTCGACCGGATGGCATCCGTGAGACCACTAGTCCCTGAGCAGGACGATGCCGTCGGCATCGGCGAAAAGACGGTCGCCCGGCCGCACCCAGACACCGTGGATCTGCACGGCGACGTCGCGCTCGCCGGCGCCGCGCTTGGCGGTCGGGATCGGGATCAGGGCCAGGGCCCGGATGCCGACGCGCGTCTCGGCCAGCTCGGCGACATCGCGCACGGCGCCGTCGACGACGATGCCGGCCCATCCGTTCTTCGCCGCCGCCGCTGCGACATTGCCGCCGACCAGCGCACGACGCACGGAACCTCCGCCGTCGACGACGAGAACGCGCCCGTCGCCGGGCTCGTCGAGCGCGGCCCTGACCATCGAGTTGTCTTCATGGCACCTGACCGTGGCGACGACGCCTCTGAAACGCGGCAATCCGCCGAAGTCACGAAACACTGGCGGCAAGATGAAGAAGCGCGAGCCAACGTCGGCCATGCGCGCATCGCACAGATCGCAGGTGGAGAAGTCGTCGCCCATGCTCGCCATGTCGGTCTTTCGATATCAGCATGCGTCCGCCGCGCGCTTCTCGGCGGCGGCGCGGATCGCGTGCAGCGTCGTGCGGCTGGTGCTGACATCGGCATCGAGCCGGAGATGGATCAGCGCCGGGCGGCCGCAGGCGAGCGCCTCGCGGAACGCCGGCTCGAAGCCCGCGGTGTCGTCGATGCGCGCCGAGGCCCACCAGCCGTAGGCTCGCGCCAGCGCCGCGAAATCGGGATTGCCGATGTCGCTGCCGGAGACGCGGCCCGGGTACTCGCGTTCCTGGTGCATGCGGATCGTGCCGTAGCTGCCGTTGTCGACGACGACGACGACCAGCGCCCCCGCGCCTGTCCCGGCGCGGTACGACATTGCTGTCGCCATCTCCTGGCTGGTCATCAGGAAGTCGCCGTCGCCGGCGAGGTTGATCACCGTGCGTCCGGGTTGCAGCAGCGACGCGGCGACCGCGGCCGGGAATCCGTAGCCCATCGCGCCCGACGTCGGCGCGAGCTGCGTGCGTCCGGCATGGCGCAAGCCGGGATAGCGATAGAAGCGGTGCAGCCAGCCGCTGAAATTGCCGGCGCCGTTGGTGAGCACGCTGCTCTCGGGCGCCAGCCGCGCGATCGTCTTCACGACCTCGGCCATGTCGAGCGGGGCGACCGGCGACGGAACCAGGTTCGATTCGTAGTCGGCATGCGCCGCACGCGCCAGTCCGGGCCACGGCAGCGAGGGCGGCGGCTCGAGGAGCGCGAGCGCGGCTGCAGCGCAGACCATCGACGAATGCACCGCGAGATCCGCGGCGTAGACCCGCCCGAGCTCCTCGGCGCCCGCATGGACGTGCACCAGCGACTGGCTCGGGCGCGGCGCCTGCAGGAGCGTGTAGCCGTTGGTCGTCATCTCGCCGAGCCGGGCGCCGAGCGCGATCACGAGATCGCAATCGGCGACACGTGCCGCGAGCTTCGGATTGATGCCGATGCCGACGTCGCCCGCGTAGTGCGGATGCCGGTTGTCGAAGGTGTCCTGGAAGCGGAAGGCGCAGCCGACGGGCAGCTGCCAGCGCTCGGCGAAACGCTCCAGATCGGCGCACGCCCTGGCCGTCCAGCCGCTGCCGCCGGCGATCACGAACGGCCGCTTCGCCGCGACCAGACGAGCGCGCAGGTCGACCATCGCGCACGGATCCGGCGCGGCGAGCGCGGGCTCCACGCGCGCCGGCGTCGGCACGGACGTCATCGCGCGCAGCATGTCTTCCGGCAGCGCCAGCACCACCGGGCCCGGCCGGCCCTGCATGGCCGTGTGGAAGGCGCGCGTCAGGTACTCGCCGATGCGGTCGGGGTCGTGCACCTCGCCCACCCACTTGGCGAAGCCGAGCGTTCCCGGCCCGAACATCTGCCGGTAGTCGACCTCCTGGAACGCCTCGCGGTCGCGCTGGTCGCTGGCCACCTGGCCGATCAGCAGGATCATCGGCGTCGAATCCTGGAACGCCGTGTGCACGCCGATCGCGGCATTGGTCGCGCCGGGGCCGCGCGTGACGAAGCAGATGCCGGGCCGGCCGGAGAGCTTGCCCTGCGCCTCGGCCATGTTGCTCGCGCCGCCTTCGTGGCGGCAGGCGACGAAGCGGATCGTGTCCCGGTGCGCGTAGAACCCGTCGAGCGCGGCGAGGAAGCTTTCGCCGGGGACGCCGAAGACGGTGTCGATGCCCTGCGCGATCAGCGCCTCGACGAGGGCGTGGCCGGCGGGCCGGGCTGTGGTGGCGGTGGCTGTCATGGTCGGCGACTGCGATCGAAAGATGGAAGTGTGCCTCGGCATCGGCGCATCGCCCCACGCGCGGAATCGGGGTCGACCGGGATCACATAATTCACGACCACATCCGAAAGCGAGCCCATGGCCATCCGACGACTCGGTCTCATCATGCACGGCGTCACGGGGCGCATGGGCATGAACCAGCACCTCATCCGCTCGATCTGCGCGATCCGCGCGCAGGGTGGCGTCGCGCTGGCGAACGGCGACCGCGTCATGCCCGACCCGATCCTGATCGGCCGCAACGCCGAGAAGATCGAGGCACTGGCGCGGGCGCACGGCATCGCCCGCTGGGGCACGAACCTCGACGCGGCCCTGGCCGACAGCAACGACACCGTCTTCTTCGACGCCGGCACGACGCAGATGCGGCCGCAACTGCTCGCCAAGGCCCTGCGTGCCGGCAAGCACGTCTACTGCGAGAAGCCGATCGCCACCAACCTCGCCGAGGCGATCGAGGTGTGCAAGCTGGCCCAGGCTTCCGGCCTCAAGCACGGCGCCGTGCAGGACAAGCTGTTCCTGCCCGGCCTGCGCAAGCTCGACATGCTGCGCCGCGCAGGCTTCTTCGGCCGCATGCTGGCCGCCCGCATCGACTTCGGCTACTGGGTCTTCGAGGGCGACCTCCAGCCGATCCAGAGGCCGAGCTGGAACTACCGCGCCGAAGACGGCGGCGGCATGATCCTCGACATGATGTGCCACTGGCGCTACGTGCTCGACAACCTGTTCGGCAAGGTGAAGTCGGTCTCGTGCATCGGCGCGACGCACATCCCGACGCGCTGGGACGAAGCCGGCAAGCCCTACGCCGCGACCGCCGACGACGCCGCCTACGCGACCTGCGAGCTCGAAGGCCACCAGGGCGAGCGCGTCGTCGCGCAGCTCACGATGTCGTGGGCGACGCGCGTGCGTCGCGACGATCTCGTCACTTTCGCCGTCGACGGCACCGACGGCTCGGCCGTTGCCGGGCTGACCTCCTGCCGCGCCCAGTCGCGCGTGGCGACGCCGCGCCCCGTCTGGAATCCCGACGAGAAGCAGAAGATGGACTTCTTCGACCAGTGGCAGGAGATTCCCGACGTCGAGAGTTTCGACAACGGCTTCAAGATCCAGTGGGAGCAATTCATCCGCCACGTCGTCGAGGATGCGCCCTGGAGCTACGGGCTGCCGGAGGGCGCGAAGGGCGTGCAGCTGGTCGAGGCGGCACTCGAGAGCTGGAAGGACCGGCGCTGGGTCGACGTGCCGGCGCTGTCGATCTGAACCGGCTCCGATCGAATCCAGCCAGCGAACCACGCAAGGACCTGCCATGACCCTCTCGATCCGCCTGCCGTCCGCGAACGGCTCGATCGACATCTATCGCCTGCGCCGGACGACGCCGTTCGCCACGCCGGCCGCGCCGCCGCGCTTCGATCGCGTCGCCTATTCGGCAGCCCATGTCGTCGCCGACACGCTCGCCACGACCGACCCCTGGCTCGGTGCCACGCTCGACTGGGACGCGACCATCGCCTACCGGCAGCGCCTCTGGTCCCTCGGGCTCGGCGTCGCCGAGGCGATGGACACCGCGCAGCGCGGCATGGGCCTCGACTGGCCGACATCGCTCGAGCTGATCCGGCGCTGCCTCGACGCCGCACGCGACTATCCCGGTGCGCTGGTCGCCTCCGGCTGCGGCACCGACCATCTCGTCGCCACCGAGACGACGACCATCGACGACGTGATCCGCGCCTACGAGCTGCAGATGGAAGCGATCGAATCGCTCGGCGGCAAGCTGATCGTCATGGCGAGCCGCGCGCTGGCACGCGTGGCGCGCGGGCCGGCCGACTACGAGCATGTCTACGACCGCATCCTCATGCAGTCGAAGCAGCCGGTCGTCCTGCACTGGCTCGGCGACATGTTCGATCCGGCGCTCGCGGGCTACTGGGGCAGCAGCGACGTCGACCAGGCGATGGCGACGGCGCTCGGCGTGATCGCCGCCAACCCGGGCAAGGTCGACGGCATCAAGATCTCGCTGCTCGACAAGGACAAGGAGATCGCGATGCGCCGGCGCCTGCCCGACGGCGTGCGCATGTACACCGGCGACGACTTCAACTATGCCGAGCTGATCGCCGGAGACGGCGTCGGCACGGCAGGGAACCATCGGCACAGCGACGCGCTGCTCGGCATCTTCGACGCCATCGCGCCGGCCGCGAGCGCGGCCCTGGCGGCGCACGCGGACGGCGACATCGACCGCTTCCACGCCATCCTCGCGCCCACCGTGCCGCTGTCGCGCCATGTCTTCCAGGCACCGACGCGCTTCTACAAGACCGGCATCGTCTTCCTCGCTTGGCTGAACGGCCACCAGTCGCACTTCACGATGGTCGGCGGCCAGCAGAGCGCGCGGTCGCTGCTGCACTTCGCCGAGGCGTTCCGGCTCGCCGACGCGGCCGGCCTGATCGAACGGCCGGAGCTGGCGGTCCGGCGCATGACCCACCTGCTCGCGCTCGGCGGCGTCGACGCCTGACGACGCCGGTCTCCTTGCTCACCCCTTCCGACCGATGCGCGACCTGTCCGCCGATCACCGCTGGCTCTCCATCAACACCGCGACCCTGCGCGGCGCCGGGCCGCTCGACACCATCGTCGAGGCCTGCGCGCGCCACGGGATCCGCGCGATCGCGCCGTGGCGCGACCAGGTCGCCGGCATCGGCCTCGCGCGCACGGCGCAGCTCCTGCGCGACAGCGGCATCGGCCTCTCCGGGTATTGCCGCGGCGGCATGTTCACGGCCTTCGACGCGGCCGGCCGAGCGGCGGCGCTCGAGGACAACAAGCGCGCCATCGACGAAGCGACGACGCTGGGCGCGCCCTGCCTGGTGCTGGTCGTCGGCGGCCTGCCGGGAGCGCTCGCCGGCGCGCCGAAGTCGAAGGACCTGTTCGCGGCCCGCAACGACGTCCGCGACGGCATCGCCGCCACGCTCGAAGTCGCACGCGCTGCAGGCATGCCGCTGGCCATCGAACCGCTGCATCCGATGTATGCGGCGGAACGCGCCTGCGTCAACACGCTGGCGCAGGCGCTCGACCTCTGCGACGCGCTCGATCCCGTTGGCGCCGACCGTCTCGCGGGCGGCCACGGCCGTGCCGCGCTGGGCGTCGCCGTCGACGTCTATCATGTCTGGTGGGATCCGGCCCTCGACGCACAGGTCGCCCGCGCGGGCCGCGATCGCCTGCTCGCCTTCCACGTCTGCGACTGGCTGGTGCCGACCGTCGACATGCTCAACGACCGCGGCATGATGGGCGACGGCGTGATCGAGATCGCGCGGATCCGCGGCATGGTCGAGGCGGCCGGCTTCGACGGCTATTGCGAGGTGGAGATCTTCTCGAGCGGGAACTGGTGGAAGCGCCCCGCCGACGAGGTGCTCGCCACCTGCATCGACCGGCATCGCAGCGTCGTGTGACGAGGCTGGTCGGCACGCCGCCCGTCGGCCCGATCCGCAGCTCCGCACTGCCGGGCGACGCTTCGTCACAACGCGCTGGCGCCTCCATGCCGCCGACGCGAGCATCGATCCTTCCCCCACTTCCCACCATCACGCCATGCACTACCCCGCGCGCCGTTTCGTCCTCGTCTCCCTGGTGTCCCTCGCGTCGCTGGCCTCCACCGGCGCCTTCGCCGCCTGGCGCACCGTCCAGGGCTCGGGCAAGATCGTCACCGAGCACCGTGAAGCGACCGGGCTGGCCCGTGTCGCCGTCGGTGGCGACTTCGAGGTCGAGATCCGCCAGGGCAGCAAGGAAGGCATCGAGCTGACCGGCGACGACAACCTCCTGCCGCTGGTCGAGACCCGTCTGGAGGGTCCGGCAGATGCACGCGTGTTGCGGATCGAGACCCGCGACCACATCGACTGGTCGTCGAAGCAGCCGATCCGGATCCGGATCGACCTGGTCACGCTGGCGGGCATCGATCTCGGCGGATCGGGTCGTGTCGCGGCGGCCGGCCTGCACACCAAAGTGCTCGACGTCGCGATCGGCGGTTCGGGTGCGGTGACGCTGGCGGGCCTGGAAGCGGAACGTCTCGGCGTCAGCATCGGCGGCAGCGGCCGCATCGGCGCCGACGGACGCGCCAAAGCCGTTGCCGTGCGCATCGGCGGCAGCGGCGACGGCGATCTCGGCAAGCTCGTCGCCGACGATGTGAGCGTGACGATCGGTGGCAGCGGCTCGGCCACGGTCAACGCGGTCCAGACCCTGAAAGGCGTGATCGCCGGATCGGGGCGCGTTCGCTACAGCGGCGCCGCGGTGCCGTCGATCAAGGTCGCCGGCAGCGGCAGCGTCGACCGGATCTGACGCGGCGGCAGAGGGACCGGCCATCGCCTTGCCCTCGCCGCGTGTCCTTGTAACCAGAGGTACGGGAACGCCTGTCGCGGACGAAGCCTAGACTGCGCCGCATGAATGCAACGCGCTTCCGCGGCGCCAGGGGGCTTTCATGCTGACATCGCTGTTCGGAGATCTCGGGCCGTCGCGGAAGAATCGCGAATTCGACGACACGCAGCAGGACTCGCAGGGGGGCTTCGCGGCGACCGCGATCATGGAGAGCGTGGCGACCGAGGTCAACGACCGCGGCCAGATCATCGACAAGCATCTCAGCGACCTGGTCGTGACCGGATCGCCGGCCCAGGCGATCCGCGAGCACTTCGCGTCGACGAGGGCCGATCTCGAGACCGCGTCGTCCATGATCACGCTGCTCGACCCGGTCGGCGTCTGGGCATCGTCGGTGGTGAAGGCGCTGTCCGATGCCGGCGGCAGGCCGATCGAGCGGCTGCACCTGCGCGAGAAGACGACGTTGCGCACGCTGGCGATGATCGAGCGCACGACGCTGGTCCGCCGCCAGGAAGACACGCTGCGCATCTTCCACGCCGACGTGCGGGCGCCCGGTGCCGAGAATGCAGAGATCCCGGTCGCGCTGATGGAACGCAGCCAGATGACGGCCGTGATCATCGGCCCGATGCAGCCGCACGCCATCGACGCGTTACTCGCGTCGCTGCGCCAGGCGACGAGCCTGCCGACCTGGCGCTGCCCGCACCTGCTGTTCCAGCTGCCGCCGAACGCCGCCTGGATCAATGCCAAGGTCGAGGCCGTCGTCTGGCCGCAGCGGCTGCACGTGCACATCGTCAGCGAGCCCATGACCGGCGCGTCGTCGGTCTGGAACGCGATGCTCGGTGTCTGGAACGAGGCCAAGCTGCAGCCGGGCTGGGATCCGGCGTCGGTGTCGCCGATCCTCGGCATGGGCGACTTCCCGATCAAGGTCGGCGAGATCGGCGCCGCGGGCGCTGGAGGTGCGGCTGCCGCCAGGGGCGTGCACGCAACGCCGGTGGTGCGAAGCGACGTGGCCGGCGTGGAGACGGCGGCGTCGCTGCCGACACGCGGCGGGCTCGATGCCGCGCGCGGCCGGCAGGCGCTGGCAGGATTGCTCAAGCTCGACGGGCTGCTCGGCTGCGCGCTGGTCGACGCCAGCACCGGCTTCGTGCTCGCCCATGAAGCCCGCGACGATCAGCCGCTCGACATGGAGCTCGCCGCTGCCGCGGCGGCGCAGATCCTGCGCTCGCATCGCGAGTCGGCGCACAGCATGGGCCTGGTCGACGCCGTCGACGAAGTCATCGTCACCGCGGGTGCCAGGCACGTGCTGATCCGGGCGATGCAGCGGCATGCCGACATGTTCATCGTCGCCCTGCTCGAGAAGCACCGGACCAACCTGGCCCTCGCCCGCTTCCAGCTGCTCGAGGTGGATCGCAGCCTGGCTTGACCGGCCCGGCCCGGGCGGCGATCAGGAATCGCTGCGCGACTTCAGCTCGAGCGCCTTGTTGGCCAGCGCGTCGGCCTTTTCGTTGCAGCGGTCGCCGTTGTGGCCACGCACCCATCGCACGCTCACGCGGCGCTGGTCGGCGGCGGCGAACAGCATCTTCCACAGCGCCAGGTTGGCGACAGGCTCGCCCTTCGAGTTGCGCCAGCCCTTGCGCTCCCAGCCGGCGCGCCATTCGGTCAGGCCCTTGAGCACGTACTGGCTGTCCGACACCAGCTCGACCGCTGCGCCCAGCGGCACGCGGCCCAGCCCTTCGAGCGCCGCCGTGAGCTCCGCGATCTGGTTCGTGCCGAGGCCGATGAAGCCGTAGTGATCGGTCTCCGCGCCAGTCTCCGGCGCGATCAGCACCGCGCCCCAGCCGGCCGGCCCCGGGTTGGTCGGGGCGCACGCGCCATCGGTGTAGGCGAGCCATTTCCTGTCGTCGGTTGTCATCGATTCCTGAGGTGTTACGTCATGTCGGAAAGCGCCGGCCTGAACCGGCGGTTCAGCGTTCGTCGCCGTGCATCTCGAGCTCGGCGTGCCGGCTCGTCACCGCCACCGGCGCCGGTGCGGTCGCGGCCTTCGGGCGCGACTCGCTGCGCACCAGGCCGACGAGACGCATGCCGCGCACCCGCTTGACGGCGACGATGTAGTAGAGCGCGCCGAAAGGCGGCCACCAGCGATCGCCGACACGTTCCATCCAGGCGAAGCGGGCCAGCCATCGCGCCGACGTCACCGGCGGGATGTAGCAGCCGAACCGTCCCGATTCGACCTCGAAGCTCAGCAGCCGGAGCCAGTCGCGCAGGCGCCGATAGCCGATGAATTCGCCGGAGCGCGGCAGGAACAGGTCGCGCTCTCCGCCGAAGCCCAGGCGCTGGCGCAGGCGGCCGAGCCGTTGCCGGGTGCCCCAGAGGCTGGCCGGGTTGAAGCCGAGGATCAGGACGCGGCCCTCGGGCACCAGGACGCGCTCGACCTCGCGCAGCGTGAGATGCGGGTCGCGGGCGAGCTCGAGCGCATGCGGCAGCACGACCAGGTCGAGGCTGGACGAGTCGAACGGCAAGGCGTCGAAATCGCAGAGGAGCGACGGCTTGACGACCGCACCGGCCAGCGGCATGTCGGCCGTCTCCTTCGTCGCGTCGCCCGCCTCGCCTGTCGCGCTCTCGGTCGCCAGCCACCGGTGCGGCATGCGGTTGGCGCGCAGCGCGTCGAGCTCGGGCAGGCCGAGCTGCAGGGCATGGAAGCCGAACACGTCGACCAGCGCTTGGTCGAGATGGCGCTGTTCCCACTCGAGCAGGTATGCCCCGACGGGAGTCTCGAGCCATTGAGGCAAATGTATGATCGCGCCCTTCATGAACCTGACCGCCGTACCCGCCTTCAGCGACAACTACATCTGGATGATCGACGACGGCCGAAGCGCCATCGTCGTCGATCCGGGAGAAGCCGGCCCCGTCGAGGCCGCGCTCGATGCCCGGGGGCTCACGCTCGCGGCGATTCTAGTGACCCACCATCACGCCGATCACGTCGGCGGCGTCGACCGGCTGCGTTCGCGCCTGCAGGGACGCGTCTTCGGCCCGGCCCGTGAAACCGTGCCGCAGCCCTGCGAAGGCCACGTCGAGGGCGATGTCGTCGAGGCGCTCGGCCTGCGCTTCCAGGTGATCGACGTGCCCGGTCACACCGCCGGCCACATCGCCTTCTTCAACAGCGAGGGCGCCGGCGAGCCGATCGTCTTCTGCGGCGACACGCTGTTCTCCGCCGGCTGCGGCAAGCTCTTCGAAGGCACGCCGGCGCAGATGTTCTCCTCGCTGTCGAAGCTCGCCGCCCTGCCCGACGCGACACGCGTCTGCTGCGGTCACGAATACACCGTCTCGAACCTGCGCTTCGCCCGGGCGGTCGAGCCGGGCAACGACGAGATCGCCAGCCAGCTGGCCGCCTGCGAGGCGCTGCGCGCTGCCGGCAAGCCGACGGTGCCCTCGCCGATGGGCCGCGAGCGGCGCATCAACCCGTTCCTGCGTTGCGCCGAGCCGACGGTGATCGACGCCGCCGTCGCGCACGGTGCCGGCGGCCGCACCGGCAGCGAGGTGCTCGGCGCCATCCGGACCTGGAAGAACGAATTCCGATGACGACACCGACGCCGGCACTCCTTGCTCCTGGCCTCGCCCTGGCGCGACGCCTGCGTCACGCCGCATGGCTGGCACCGCTTCTCCTCGCTGCCTGCGTCGTTCCCCCGCCTTCGCCGAGCACAGGCACGGCTCCGGGCAGCGCATCGGCCTCGGCATCGTCAGCCAGCGGCGCCTCGTCGGGCCAGCCCACCGAGCTCGTGGTCGCGAGCGTCTCGGCCGCGGCATCGGCCGCCGAAGAGCAGGTCGCCGCACCGATCCCGGTCGACCCGGTACGCCCCGAGGTGCGCGTCAACATCGACGACCGCAGCGCCCGCGTCGACCTGTGGGATCGCGTCCGCCAGGGCTTCGCGATGCCCGACATCGACAACGATCTGGTGCGCGACCGCGAGCGCTGGTACGCGACGCGTCCCGACTACGTCGCGCGCATGACCGAGCGCGGCGGCCGCTACCTGTTCTACATCGTCGAGGAGCTCGACAAGCGCGGCATGCCGACCGAGCTCGCGCTGCTGCCTTTCATCGAGAGCGCCTACAACCCGCAGGCGATGTCGGTCGCGCGCGCTTCGGGCATGTGGCAATTCGTGCCGTCGACCGGCCGCGACTACGAGCTGAAGCAAAACGTCTTCCGGGACGACCGCCGCGACGTCCTCGCCTCGACCCGCGCCGCGCTCGACTACCTGCAGAAGCTGCACACCATGTTCGGTGACTGGCAGCTGGCGCTGGCCGCCTACAACTGGGGCGAAGGCAGCGTGCAGCGGGCGATCGCGCGCAACCAGAAGCTTGGCCTGCCGACCGACTACCTGAGCCTCAAGATGCCGGCCGAGACGCAGATGTACCTGCCGAAGCTGCAGGCGGTGAAGAACATCGTCATGCGCCCGGCCGATTTCCACCTGACGCTGCCGGAGATGTTCAACCACCCGTACTTCCTCGCCGTGCCGATCGAGCACGACATGGACGTCGCGATGGCGATCAAGCTGGCCGGCATTCCGCTCGACGAGTTCCAGACCCTCAATCCGCAGATGAACCGGCCGGTGATCCTCGCCGCCGGCACGCCCCAGGTGCTGCTGCCCTACGACAACGCCAACCGCTTCGTCCGCGACCTGCCGCTGCACCGTGGCCCGCTCGCGAGCTGGACGGCCTGGACGGCGCCGAAGACCATGAAGCCCGCTGAAGCCGCCAAGGCCGTCGGCATGCGCGAGGACGAGCTGCGCGAGGTCAATCACATTCCAGCGCGCATGCTGATCAAGACCGGCTCCACGCTGGTGGTGCCGCGCGGCGCCGCGTTCGCCGACGACGTGTCGAGCCACGTCGCCGACAACGCCATGCTCTCGCTTGCGCCGGATGCGCCGCCGCTGCGCAAGGTCAGCCTGCGCGCCGGTCGCCGCGACAGCGTCGCCTCGGTGGCGGTCCGTTACCGGGTCAGCGCGGCCCAGGTGGCGGAGTGGAATTCGGTCTCGGCAGGCGCGCACTTCTCGCCAGGGCAGGCGGTGATCGTCTACATCTCGCAGGGGCGCAAGGGCTCGCCTGCCGCGGCCACGCGGATGGCGCAGACTCAGACGAAGACGCTGGCACCACCGGCGCACCACGCCTCGACGACCCGCACGGCGAGGGCACGGCCCGCGCACGCTGCAGCCTCGACCCATCTCGCGAAAAGCGCGCCCAGGTCGCCGGCCCACGCGACCACGAAGCGCGTCCGCGTCGCGAAGAACTGAGCGTCAGCGCCGGTCGACGAACGCGTGGGCGATGGTGCCCAGGTCGACGTACTCGAGCTCGCTGCCGATCGGCACGCCGCGTGCGAGGCGCGTCACGCGCACCTCCCGCGAGCGCAACGCCTCGGCCAGCACGTGCGCCGTGGCCTCGCCCTCGGCCGTGAAATTGGTGGCGACGATCACTTCCTCGACCGTTCCGTCGGTGGCGCGGTCGAGCAGCTCGCGCGCGCCGATCTCGGCCGGGCCGATGCCGTCGAGCGGGCTGAGCCTGCCCATCAGCACGAAGTAGAGGCCGCGGTAGCTGCCGGTGCGCTCGATCGCCGCCTGGTCGGCCGGCGTCTCGACGACCGCGAGCTGGCGCCTGTCCCGCGAGGCGTCCAGGCAGATGCTGCAGACCGGCTGCTCGGTGAACGTATGGCACATGCCGCAATGGCGCACGCGCGCCGTCGCCTGCTGCAGGGCATCGGCGATCCGCCGCGCGCCTTCGCGGTCGTGCTGCAGCAGGTGGTACGCCATCCGCTGCGCCGACTTGACGCCGATGCCGGGAAGACGACGCAAGGCCTCGACGAGGCCTTCGAGGGAGGCTTCAGTGGCCAACTAGAACGGAAGCTTCATGCCCGGGGGCATGGGCATGCCGGCGGTCAGCTTGCCCATCTTCTCGGAGCTCACGGCCTCGGCACGACGGACGCCGTCGTTGAAGGCCGCGGCGATCAGGTCCTCGAGCATGTCCTTGTCGTCGCCGACGAGACTGGGGTCGATCGCGACGCGCTTGACGTCGTGCTTGCAGGTCATCGTCACCTTGACGAGCCCTGCCCCCGACTGCCCCTCGACCTCGATGTTGGCGAGCTCGTCCTGCGCCTTCTTGAGGTTGTCCTGCATCGCCTGGGCCTGCTTCATCAGCCCGGCGAGTTGGCCCTTCATCATGGTTGCTGCTCCTGAAAAATCAGACGGGCTTGACCGAGCCCGGAACGATGCGTGCGGTCTTGTACTGCGCCAGCAGGGCCTTGACGAGCGGATCGTCCTGGATGACCTGCTCGGCTTCGGCCTGGCGGCGGCGCTGCTCGATGGCGTCCCGCTCGGCGGTGGAGTCGAGCGCGACGCCGGCCTCGACATCGATCCTGACCGGGCGGCCCGCCGCATCCGCCAGTGCCGCCTGCAGACGATCGCGCAAGGCCGGCGCGCGCAGATTCTCGCGCTCGACGCGCAGGCGCCAGACCTGCAGCGCTTCGCCGTCGACCACGCCGACGCATTCCGCCTGCATCGCCAACTCGCGCACCATCGCGCCGATGCTGCCCGACTGCGCCATGCGGCGGACGGCGTCGGTCCAGCGATCGGCGGCGCCGCGATCCGGGGCGGCGTGAGACGCTGCCGGTGCTGCCGAAGCTGGTGGCACTGCCGGCTCTGGTGGCGGCGCGACCGCGCGGGGGGAAGCGTTCGCCGCGACCTGCGGCGCAGCGGCACGCTGCGGACTCGCGGGTGCGGGTGCGGGCGCCGGTGCGACACGAGGCACGCTGCCCGAAGGCGCGGCTGGCGCCGACCGGTCCCGCGGCGGGAACGCGAGCATGCGCAGCAGCACCATCAACAGGCCGCTGTATTCGTCCGGCGCCAAGGGCAACTCCGCCCGGCCGTGCAGGACGATGCTGTAGAGCAGCTGGGTCTCGTCGGCCGGCAGCGCCGCGGCGAGACGCGCGACGGTCGCCGCTTCGGACTCGTCGTCGGTGCCGGCCTCGCCGACCGCCTGCTGCACGGCCATCTCCTGCAGCAGGCCGGCCATCTCCTCGAGCGTGCCGGCGGCCGACAGGCCGAGCTCGCGCAGGCCATCGACCGCGGCCACCAGCGCGCGGCCATCGTGTGCCGAGAGCGCCTCGACCAGCCGCACCGCATGGCCGCGATCGACGGCGCCGAGCATGCGCCGCACCGGCGCCTCGTCGACCGCGCCGCCACCGTAGGCGACCGCCTGGTCGGCGAGCGAGAGGGCATCGCGCATCGAGCCGTGCGCCGCGCGCGCGATCAGCTTCAGCGCGGTGGGCTCCGAGGCGATCGCTTCGTCGCGCAGGACGGTCGATAGGTATTCGACGATCGTCTGCGGCGCCATCGGCCGCAGGTTGAACTGCAGGCAGCG
>CAZZVH010000011.1:0-20255 GCA_964657365.1 uncultured Burkholderiaceae bacterium | reverse complement strand
AACCCGTGGGACGACAAGTACACGCTCGGCAAGGCCTACCAGCTCTCGCACTCGCTGATCGCCTTCGGCCGGGGCGAGATCTTCGGCCAGGGCCTCGGCTCGAGCATCGAGAAGCTGCACTACCTGCCCGAGGCGCACACCGACTTCCTGCTCGCCGTGATCGGCGAGGAGCTCGGCTTCGTCGGCGTCGCCACGGTGATCGTCGCCTTCTTCTGGCTGGCGCGGCGGCTCTTCCACATCGGCCGCCAGGCGATCGCCCTCGACCGGGTCTTCGCCGGCCTGTTCGCGCAGGGCATCGGCATCTGGTTCGGCGGCCAGGCGTTCATCAACATGGGCGTCAACCTCGGCGTTCTGCCGACCAAGGGACTGACGCTGCCGCTGATGAGCTACGGCGGCTCGGCGATCGTCATGAACATGATCGCGCTGGCGATCGTGGTCCGCATCGACATCGAGAACCGACAGCTGATGCGCGGGGGTCGGGCATGACGCGGCACCTCGTCGTGGTCGCCGCGGGCACCGGCGGGCACGTCATTCCCGGCCTCGCCGTGGCGCGCGAGATGGTCCGGCGCGGCTGGACCGTCAGCTGGCTCGGCACGACCACGGGCATGGAGAACAGGCTCGTGCCGCCGGCCGGCTACGTGCTCGACCGGCTCGCGTTCGCCGGCTTGCGCGGCAAGGGTCTCGTCGGCAACGTCGCCGGCGGCTTTCGCATGCTGGGCGCCTTGGCGCGCTCGTTCTCGCTGCTGCGCAAGCGCCAGGCCGCCGCGGTGCTGGGGATGGGCGGCTACGTCTGCTTTCCGGCCGGCTGGGCCGCGAAGCTGCTGGGCCGTCCGCTCGTGCTGATGAACGCCGACGCCGGCCTTCTGCTCAGCAACCGCGCGCTGCTGCCGGCCGCGCAACGCATCGCCTTCGGCTTCGACGGCGACGCCGCGCAGAGCGTCGGCGCGAAGGCCGTCGTCACCGGCAACCCGGTGCGCGACGAGATCGAGACCATGGCCGCGCCGGAGCAACGCTTCGCCGGCCGGTCCGGTGCGCTGCGCGTGCTGGTGGTGGGCGGGAGCCTCGGCGCGAAGATCCTCAACGAGCGGGTCCCTGCCGCATTGGCGCTCCTGCCGTCCGATGCCCGTCCGCAGGTCACGCACCAGACGGGCGAGAGCGCGGCCGACGGCGTGCGCGCCGCCTACGCCGGCCACGCGATCGAGGCGATCGTGCGCCCCTTCATCGACGACATGGCGGCGCAGCTCGCGGCCTGCGACGTGATCGTCTGCCGCGCAGGGGCGATCACCGTGAGCGAGCTCTGCGCGGCGGGCGTTCCCGCGGTGCTCGTGCCGCTCGTCGTCAGCACGACTACCCACCAGCGCGACAACGCCGCCTGGATGGAGAAGCACGGCGCAGCCATTCATCTGCCGCAGGCCGAGTTCACCGATCGTCGCCTGGCGCATCTCCTGGCTGGCCTGACGCGTGATGCGTTGCTCGGCATGGCAGTCAAGGCGCGCGCCTTGAGCAAGCCGCACGCTGCCGCGCGGGTCGCCGATCAGATCGAGGCGGTCACGGCATGAAGCACGCCGTCAAGCACATCCACTTCGTCGGCATCGGCGGCGCCGGCATGAGCGGCATCGCCGAGGTGCTGCACAACCTGGGCTACGGCATCTCGGGCTCCGACCAGCACGCGAGCGCGACGACGCGGGCGCTGCAGAAGCTCGGCATCCGCATCGCCATCGGCCACGACGCGGCGCACATCGCCGGCGCGGAGGCGGTGGTCACGTCGAGCGCGGTGCGCAGCGACAACGCCGAGGTCATCGCGGCGCGCAGCAAGCGCATCCCCGTGGTGCCGCGCGCCGTGATGCTGGCCGAGCTGATGCGCCTGAAGCAGGGTATCGCCATCGCCGGCACGCACGGCAAGACGACGACCACCTCGCTCGTCACCAGCGTGCTCGCCGAGGCTGGGCTCGATCCCACCTTCGTGATCGGCGGCCGGCTCAACGCGGCAGGCGCCAACTCGCGGCTCGGCGCGGGCGACTACATCGTCGTCGAGGCCGACGAGTCGGACGCCTCGTTCCTGAACCTGCTGCCGGTGATGGCGGTCGTCACGAACATCGACGCCGACCACATGGACACCTACGGCCACGACTTCGCGAAGCTGAAGCAGGCCTTCGTCGACTTCATCCACAAGATGCCGTTCTACGGCGCCGCCATCGTCTGCGCCGACGACCCCGGCGTGCGCTCGATCATGCCGATGGTGTCGCGGCCGATCGTCACCTACGGCTTCGGCGCCGACGCGATGATCCGTGCCGTCGACGTCGTCGCCGACGCCGGCACGATGCGCTTCACGGTGCAGCGCCGCAACGGCGTGCGCATGGCCGATCTCGCGGTGACGCTGAACCTGCCGGGCGACCACAACGTGCTGAACGCCCTGGCCGCGATCGCCGTCGCGACCGAGCTCGAGCTGCCCGACGCCCCGGTCGTCGGCGGCCTCGCGAAGTTCGAGGGCGTCGGCCGCCGCTTCCAGAGCTACGGCGACCAGCCGGCGCGCGACGGCCAGGGCAGCTTCACCCTGATCGACGACTACGGCCACCACCCGGTCGAGATGGCGGCCACGCTGGCCGCGGCTCGCGGCGCCTTCCCGGGCCGTCGCATCGTCCTCGCCTTCCAGCCGCACCGCTACACCCGCACCCGCGACTGCTTCGAGGACTTCGTCAAGATCATCGGCAGCGCCGACGCGGTGCTGCTGGCCGAGGTCTACGCCGCCGGCGAGGCGCCGATCGTGGCCGCCGACGGCCGCTCGCTGGCCCGTGCGCTGCGCGTCGGCGGCAAGGTCGATCCGGTCTTCGTCGACGAGATCGGCGCGATGGCGGCGACCATCGTCGAGCAGGCGAAGTCGGGCGACGTGGTGATCGCGATGGGCGCGGGCACGATCGGCAACGTGCCGGCGCAGGTGGTCGAGCTGCTGGGGAAGACGGCATGAGCACGGCGATCGACATCGCTTCGCTCGGCAAGGTGGCCGTGCTCATGGGCGGCACGTCGGCCGAGCGTGAGATCTCGCTGATGTCCGGCACCGGCGTGCTCGCCGCGCTGCGTTCGCGGGGTGTCGATGCGCATGCGTTCGACCCGGCCGATCGGGATCTGGTCGAGCTCAGGCAAGAGGCTTTCGCGCGTTGCTTCGTCGCATTGCACGGCCGGCACGGCGAAGACGGCAGCGTGCAGGGCGCGCTCGAGCTGCTCGGCATCCCGTACACCGGCTCCGGCGTGATGGCGTCGGCCATCTGCATGGACAAGGTCATGACCAAGCGCGTCTGGATCGCCGAGGGCCTGGCGACGCCGCGCTTCGTGCGGCTGGCCGCCGATCAGCAGTCGCGCGCGCAGACCCGGGCCGTGCCCGACGTGCTCGGCCTGCCGCTCATCGTCAAGCCGCCGCGCGAGGGCTCGTCGATCGGCATCACCAAGGTCGCCGGCTATTCCGACATGCAGGGCGCGGTCGAACTGGCCGCGCGCTACGACGCCGACGTGCTCTGCGAGGAGTTCATCGACGGCGACGAGCTCACGTGTCCGGTGATCGGCGAGGGCGCGGACGCACGGGCGTTGCCGGTCGTGCGCATCGTCGCGCCCGAAGGCGCCTACGACTATCAGAACAAGTACTTCACCGACGTCGTCCGCTACGACTGCCCCTGCGCGCTCGAGGCGGGCGAGGCAGCCGCCATCCAGGCGCTCGTCCTTGCCGCCTATCGCACGCTCGGCTGCCGCGGCTGGGGCCGGGCCGACCTGATGCTGCGAGCGTCCGACCGCAAGCCGTTCCTGCTCGAGATGAACACGTCGCCGGGCATGACGACGCACTCGCTGGTGCCGATGTCGGCGCGCGCAGCGGGTATCGGCTACGAGCAGCTCTGCGTCGAGCTCGTCGCTTCGGCATCGCTCGACAGCCGCCCGACGCGCACGGCCACGGGCTCGGGCACGACAGGAGCGGCCGCCTGACCATGGCACGCTCCGCCTCCTTCTCCTCCCGTCCGGCGCCGCCGCCGCCCGACGTGCGCCTCATGACCATGACCGCCAACGCGCTCGCCGCCGTCGGCGCCGTGCTCATCGTCGCGGCCGCGATCCTGTGGCTGGCGCGGCAGCCGTACTTCGCCATCCGCGCCATCACTGTCGACGGGGACGTCGCCCGCAACAGCGTCTCGACGATCCGCGCCAACGCGGCGCCGCGCCTCGCCGGCAACTTCATGACGCTCGACCTCGGCGCCGTGCGCAGCGCCTTCGAGACGGTGCCCTGGGTGCGCCACGCGGTCGTGCAGCGCGTCTGGCCGAACCGGCTGCGGGTGCGGCTCGAAGAGCATCGTCCGGTCGCGCTCTGGAGCAGCGCCGACGCGGCCGGCGACAAGCTCGTCAACAGCTTCGGCGAGGTGTTCGAGGCGAACGTCGGCGACGTCGAGGACGACGAGCTCCCGACGCTCGACGGTCCCGACGGCAGCGCCGCGCACATGCTGGCCATGCTCGACAAGCTCGGCCCGGTGTTCTCGCCGCTCGAGACGCGGGTCGACACGCTGGCGCTCTCGAGCCGCGGCTCGTGGCAGGCGACGCTCGACGGCGGCGCGGTGGTCGAGATCGGCCGCGGCAACGACGACGAGGTGCTCGGCCGGACGACGCGTTTCGTCGCGACGATCCGCCAGGTCACGTCGCGCTACCAGCGGCCGCTCGAATACGCCGACCTCCGCCATCCCGACGGCTACGCGGTGCGCCTGAAGGGCATCTCGACGACGCTGCCGATCGCCGCCAAGACGGCACAGAAGAAATAACGGGAACGACAACGCATGGCCAAGGAAGCGAAAGATCTCGTCGTCGGGCTCGACATCGGCACGGCCAAGGTGATGGCCGTCGTCGCCGAGGTCATGCCCGATGGCGAGCTGCGCATCGCCGGCCTCGGCAGCGCACCGGCGCACGGGCTGAAGCGCGGCGTCGTCGTCAACATCGACGCCACGGTGCAGTCGATCCAGCAGGCGCTGAAGGAGGCCGAGATGATGGCCGACTGCAAGATCACGCGGGTCTATACCGGCATCACCGGCAGCCACATCCGCGGCCAGAACTCGACCGGCATGGTGATCGTGCGCGACAAGGAAGTGACGCCGGTCGACGTGACGCGCGTGGTCGAGACCGCCAAGGCGATCAACATCCCGAACGACCAGCGGCTGTTGCTGGTCGAGCCGCAGGAATTCGTGATCGACGGGCACGAGGTCAAGGAGCCGATCGGCATGAGCGGCGGCCGGCTCGAGGTCAAGGTGCACATCGTCACCGGAGCGCAGAGCGCGGCCGAGAACATCGTCAAGTGCGTGCGCCGCTGCGGCCTCGAGGTCGACCAGCTGGTGCTCAATCCGAGCGCATCGAGCCACGCGGTGCTGACCGAGGACGAGAAGGATCTCGGCGTGGCGCTGGTCGACATCGGCGCCGGCACCACCGACGTCGCCATCTTCACCGACGGCTCGATCCGCCACACCGCGGTGATCCCGATCGCCGGCGACCTGATCACCAGCGACATCGCGATGGCGCTGCGCACGCCGACCAAGGACGCCGAGGAGATCAAGGTCGAGTACGGCGTCGCCAAGCAATTGCTCGCCGACCCGAACGAGCAGCTCGAGGTGCCCGGCCTCGGCGACCGGCCGCCGCGCATGCTGAGCCGGCAGGCGCTGGCCGGCGTGATCGAGCCCCGCATCGAGGAGATCTATTCGCTCGTGCACCAGGTGATCCGCGAGAGCGGCTACGAGGAGCTGCTCTCGAGCGGCATCGTCATCACCGGCGGCGCGGCGGTGATGCCCGGCATGGTCGAGCTGGGCGAGGACATCTTCCTGAAGCCCGTCCGCAAGGGCATCCCGACCTACCGCGGCGCGCTCCACGACATGGTCGCCAACCCGCGCTCGGCGACGGTCATGGGCCTGCTCGAGGAAGCGCGCATCGCCCGCACCCGCGGCCAGCGCGCCGCGCAACAGGCCGGCTCCGTGAAGACCATGTTCGGCCGCGCCCGGGACTGGTTCCTGGGCAACTTCTGAAGGACGCGCGATGACCACTGCACCCTTGCTCACCGCCGACCTGCTGCCGCACGCGAACGACCCGCCCGGGCGACCTCGACCCCGTCAGAACAAGAGCAAGACGATCCAGCACTGAAGACACATCCATTGACGGCAACTGCAACGAAGATCCGGAGAAACACATGGCAATCGAAATGATCGAAGAATTCAGCATGGGCACGCAGATCAAGGTGATCGGCGTCGGCGGCGGCGGCGGCAACGCGGTCGAGCACATGATCGACGAGGGCGTCCAGGGCGTCGACTTCGTCTGCGCCAACACCGACGCGCAGGCGCTCAACCGCTCGGCGGCGCATCACCTCATCCAGCTCGGCTCGACCGGCCTCGGCGCCGGCGCGAAGCCCGAAGCCGGCCGGGCCGCGGCGGAGGAAGCGGTCGACCGCATCCGCCAGGCGATCGACGGCGCGCACATGCTGTTCATCACCGCCGGCATGGGCGGCGGCACCGGCACCGGCGCCGCGCCGGTGATCGCGCGGGTGGCCCGAGAGATGGGCATCCTGACGGTCGGCGTCGTCACCAAGCCGTTCGACTTCGAAGGCCCGCGCCGGCTCAAGGCCGCCGACCAGGGCGTGTCGGAGCTCGAGGCCAACGTCGATTCGTTGATCGTCATCCTGAACGACAAGCTGCTCGACGTGCTGGGCGACGACGTGACGCAGGACCAGGCCTTCGCGCACGCCAACGACGTGCTGAAGAACGCCGTCGGCGGCATCAGCGACATCATCCACATCCCCGGCCTCGTCAACGTCGACTTCGAGGACGTGAAGACGGTGATGAGCGAGCCGGGCAAGGCGATGATGGGCACCGCCATCGCGTCGGGCCCGGACCGCGCCGCCAAGGCGGCCGAGCTGGCGGTCGCCTGCCCGCTGCTGGAAGGCATCGACCTGTCGGGCGCGCGCGGCGTGCTGGTGCTGATCGCCGCCAACCGCAACACCTTCAAGCTGAGCGAGAGCCGCAACGCGATGAACACGATCCGCCGCTATGCGTCGGAGGAAGCGCACGTCATCTACGGCACGGCGTACGACGAATCGCTCGGCGACCAGCTGCGCGTCACGGTCATCGCCACGGGCCTCAGCCCGTCGAAGCGGATCCAGCTGACGCCGATCTCGGTCGTGCACAGCCAGCCGCAGGTCGCCCAGCGCACCGGCACCGACAACCTGCCGGTGCTGAACCAGCAGGTGACGATGCCGCCGACGGCGCTGAACCCGCACGGTCACGACTACAGCGGCCTGACGACGCCGAGCGTCTGGCGCAACGGCCGCACCGCCGCGGCCAAGGTCGACGCGCTGGCCAGCCACGGCATGGACGAGATCGAGATCCCCGCGTTCCTGCGCAAGCAGGCCGACTGATCTTCGACCGCGCCAGGGAGGATCCGGGCAGACCCGCGCCAGGGGCAAAGTCGTTTCGCCGACAATTCGAGGCATGCTGGCCCAACGCACCCTCAAGGCGATGACGCGGGCCGTCGGCGTGGGCGTGCACGGCGGCCAGCGCGTCGAGATGACGCTGCGGCCGGCGCCGGTCGACAGCGGCATCGTCTTTCGCCGCGTCGACCTGCCGCGCGCGGTCGACATCCGCGCCGACGTCTACTCGGTGTGCGACACCCGCATGGCGACGACGATCTCGGCCAACGGCGATCCGGACGGCCCCAAGGTCAAGACCATCGAGCACCTGCTCTCGGCCTGCTCCGGCCTCGGCCTCGACAACCTCGTCGTCGACATGACGGCCGAGGAAGTGCCGATCCTCGATGGCTCGGCGTCGTCGTTCGTCTACCTGCTGCAGAGCGCCGGCATCGTCATGCAGGACGCGCCGAAGCGCTTCCTGCGCGTCAAGCGGACGGTCGAGGTGCGCGAGGGCGAAGGCGGGTCGCTGAAGTGGGCGCGGCTCGATCCCTACGAAGGCTACAAGCTGGCCTTCGAGATCGAGTTCGACCACCCGGCCGTGAGCTCGACCGGCAAGCAGTTCGTGTTCGAGATGGATCCGGCGCGCTACAAGCGGGAGATCGCCAGGGCGCGCACTTTCGGCTTCACCAAGGAGCTCGATCTCATGCGCGCCCACGGCCTAGGCCGCGGCGTCAGCCTCGACAACGTCGTCGCTGTCGACGAGACCCGCATCCTCAACGAAGGCGGGCTCCGCTACGACGACGAGTTCGTCAAGCACAAGATCCTCGATGCGATCGGCGACATGATGACGGCGGGCCGGCCCCTGCTCGCGTCGTACGTCGCCTTCAAGTCGGGCCACGCCCTCAACAACAAGCTCGTGCGGGCCCTGCTCGACGACAGGAGTGCCTACGAGGTCGTCACCTTCGACGACGAAGCGACGGCGCCGGCAGGCCTCGTCGAGCTCGCACCCGCCTGGTGACGCGGGCCGGCGCGCTTGGTCGTCTTCCGGGCATTGCTCCTGATCCTGCTGCTCGGCGCAGCCGGATGCTTCGTCGCCTACGTGGTCACCGGCGAGGTGCGCTACCGGCGCCATGGCTTGCGTCTCGTCGCCTGGACGGTGGGAGCAGGGCTCGTGTTCTTTGCCGTCCTGATCACCCAGCGGCTGCTCGCGAGGTGATCGGGTGAAGGTCCTCTACTGGATCCTGTTCGGCATCACCGGATTGCTGGCCTTCGCGGCGATCTTCAGCTTCGCCATCGGCATCGCCTTCAATGCCGAGCTCTGGCTCGGCCGCGCCCGGCGGTTCGGCCGCTGGTTGTGGCTGCTCGTCCTCTTCTCGTTCAATTTCTGGGTCTGGGGCAGCGTCGCCTACACGCTGATCCATTGGCGCACCGGCTGAGCCCGCGCTGAAGGCGCGGCGTCAGAGGCCGAGGAACGCGACGATCGCGGGCCAGTGCGTGGCGAAGTCCGAGAGCGCGTGGTCGCCGCCGTCGATCAGGTCGACGCGGCACCCCGCGTACCGCGCACTCATCTCGCGCCACGACAGGAGCTCGTCCCCCTTGGCGATGACGGCGCAGTAGCGCCCGGGATCGGTCAGCGGCGCCGGCGGGGCCATGGCGCGCAGCTCGTCGATGAACCCGGCACGGAAGAAGAAACGGTCGTCGCTGTGCCAGGACTTGAGCTCGCCGATGTGGTCGGCCAGGTCGCGCGCCGGATCGACCGCGGGGTTCAGCACGACGGCGCGGCAGCCGATCCGCTCGGCGATGGCGGTCGCGTAGTAGCCGCCCAGGGAGCTGCCGATGACGGCCATGCGCTCGACCGGCCAGGCGGCGATGGCGGCCAGCGCCAGGTCGAGCGCGTCGTGCGGCGACGGCGGCAGCTGCGGGCAGGACCACACCAGCGACGGCGCGTGCGCCGCGACCCATGCCGCGGCGAAGCGCGCCTTGGTCGACTGCGGCGAGGAGCGAAAGCCGTGCAGGTAGAGAAGGTGCGTGACCGCTGCGCCCGACGCAGACGACGCCCGTGCCACGGCGCTCAGGCGTGGGCGGGGGCCGACGCTGCCGGATGCGACGCGGCGAGCGCCCCGAGCAGCTTCGCGTGGACTCCGCCGAAGCCGCCGTTGCTCATGCACAGCACCTGGTCGCCCGGGCGGGCGTGGGCGACGATCTGCGCCACCAGCTCGTCGACGCTGTTCGCGACGAACGCCCGTGCACCCATCGGCTTGAGCGCCTCGGCGGCATCCCAGCCGAGGCCGCCGGCGTGGCAGAAGGCGAGGTCGGCCTCTTCGAGCGACCAGGGCAGCAACGCCTTCATCGCGCCGAGCTTCATGGTGTTGGAGCGTGGCTCGAACGCGGCCAGGATGCGGCCCACGCCCGCCTTGCGGCGCAGGCCGTCGACCGTCGTGCGGATGGCGGTCGGGTGGTGGGCGAAGTCGTCGTAGACCGAGATGCCCGCGACCTCGCCGCGCAGCTCGAGCCGCCGGCGGACGTTGCGAAACGAGCCGAGCGCTTTCGCTGCGACCTCGGCGCCGATGCCGAGATGCTCGGCCGCGCCGATCGCCGCCAGTGCGTTCAGCTGGTTGTGCTCGCCCAGCAGCTGCCAGTCGACCCGAGCGACCTTGAGGCCGCCGCGCAGCACGTCGAAGGCGTGCGGCTCGCCGCGCGCGCGCAGCATGCCGGGCTCTTCCTTCCGGCCGCCGAACCGCTGCACCTCGCTCCAGCAACCCATCCGCAGCACGCGCTGCAACGCGTCGTCGCGGGCGTTGACGATCAGTCGGCCGGTGCCCGGCACGGTCCGCACGAGGTGATGGAACTGGCGCTCGATCGCGGCGATGTCGTCGAAGATGTCGGCGTGGTCGAATTCGAGGTTGTTGAGGATCGCGGTGCGCGGCCGGTAGTGGACGAACTTGCTGCGCTTGTCGAAGAAGGCGGTGTCGTATTCGTCGGCCTCGATCACGAACGGGCCGCCCGGGTTGCCGAGCCGGGCCGAGACCCCGAAATCGAGCGGCACGCCGCCGACGAGGAAGCCCGGCGCGCGGCCGGCGGCCTCGAGGATCCAGGCGAGCATCGAGGTCGTGCCGGTCTTGCCGTGGGTGCCCGCGACGGCGAGCACGTGCCGGCCCGCGAGCACGTGCTCTGCCAGCCACTGCGGGCCGCTCGTGTAGGGCTCGCCAGCGTCGAGGATCGCTTCCATCAGCGGATTGCCGCGCGAGATGGCGTTGCCGACGACGAACAGGTCGGGTGCCAGGGCGAGCTGCTCGGCGCCGTAACCCTGGATCAGCTCGATGCCGAGCGAGGCGAGCTGGTCGCTCATCGGCGGGTAGACGTCGGCGTCGCAGCCGGTCACCCGGTGGCCGGCCTCGCGGGCCAGGGCGGCCAGGCCGCCCATGAAGGTGCCGCAGATGCCGAGAACGTGCAGGTGCATCGAACGGTCCCGGGCGGTCGCCTCAGCCCGACAGGCTGGCGGCGGCGGCATCGAGCGTGGCGGCGATGTCGGCCTCGCTGTGCGCGGAGCTGACGAAGCCGGCCTCGTACAGCGCCGGAGCGAGGTAGACGCCGCGGTCGAGCATGGCGTGGAAGAAGCGGTTGAAGCGCGTCGCGTCGGTGGCGATCACCTCGCCGTAGTTCTGCGGCAGCTCGGCCCCGAAGAAGAAGCCGAACATGCCGCCTTCGCAGTCGCCCACCATCGGCACGTCGGCGCGCTCGGCGGCATCGATCAGGCCAACCACCAGGGTTCGGGTGCGCGCCGCCAGCGCGTCGTAGAAGCCGGGGCGCGAGATTTCGCGCAACGTCGCCAGGCCGCACGCCGTGGCGACCGGGTTGCCGGAGAGCGTGCCGGCCTGGTAGACCGGGCCGAGCGGGGCGAGCTTTTCCATCACGCTGCGCTTGCCGCCGAAGGCCGCCAGCGGCATGCCGCCGCCGATGACCTTGCCGAAGACGCTGATGTCCGGCTCGAAGCCGGGGATCGACCGTGCGTACAGCGCCTGCGCGCCGCCGAGGCCGACGCGGAAGCCCGTCATCACCTCGTCGAACACGAGCATGGCGCCGTGCTGGCTGCAGAGCTCGCGCAGCCGCGTCATGAAGGGAACGCTGGCGCGGACGAAGTTCATGTTGCCGCAGATCGGCTCGATCATCACGCAGGCGATCAGCGGGCCGTGCAGCGCGAAGGCCTCCTCGAGCTGGGCCACGTTGTTGTATTCGACGACCAGCGTGTGCTGGACCACCGCCTGCGGCACGCCGGCGCTGGTCGGGTGCCCGAACGTCGCCAGGCCGGAGCCGGCCTTGACCAGCAGCGCGTCGGCATGGCCGTGGTAGCAGCCCTCGAACTTGACGATGACGTCGCGCCCGGTGGCGCCGCGGGCCAGGCGCAGGGCGCTCATCGCCGCCTCGGTGCCGGAGCTGACGAGGCGGACCTGCTCCATGCTCGGCACGTGCCGCAGGATCTCCTCGACCAGCTCGATCTCGCGCTCGGTCGGCGCACCGAAGGACAGGCCTTCGTCGACCGCGCGGTGCACGGCCTCCCGCACGGCCGGATGGCGATGGCCGAGGATCATCGGCCCCCACGAACCGATGTAGTCGATGAAGCGCTTGCCTTCGGCGTCGACCATGTAGGCGCCTTCGGCCCGGGCCATGAAGCGCGGCGTGCCGCCGACGGCGCGGAAGGCCCGCACCGGCGAATTGACGCCTCCCGGGATGACCCGTTTGGCCCGCGCGAAGAGTTCCGCGTTGTTCATGCCTCGCCTCGCTGCCTCAATGGATGTGGCGCGGATTCTTCGGTGCCACGGTGGCGTCGGTTTCCGCGGTGCTCGGCTCGGTGTCGCCGGCCTCGCCTTCTTCCTCGGGCAGGGCCCAGAAGAAGCGATCGGGAATGACGTTGCCCATGCCCGGCCTGAAGCCGGCGTCGAGCGCCTGGTCGAGGAAAGCCAGCGCCTCGCCGACCGCGGCATGCAGCTCCACGCCTGTCGCGAGCAGGGCGGCCAGCGCTGCGGACAACGTCTCGCCGGCGCCGACGAAGGTGGTCTCGAATCGCTCGAACTTCTCGCCGGTGATCGCGCCCTGCGCGTTGGCGAGGACGTTGTCGAGGAACTGGTCGGGCAGCGGCACGCTCGTCACCAGCACGTAGGCCGTGCCGTGCTTGCTGGCCGCGACGGCGATCTCTCGCGACGAGGGCGGCCGCTCGCCGTCCCAGTCGGGCAGGAGGAAGTCGGTCAGGGTCTGGTGGCTGCCGACCAGCACCTCGGTCTGCGGCAGGACCAGATCGCGGAAGGCCTCGAGATAGGACTGCTGGTCTTCCTCCTCGACCCAGGCGAGGTTCGGGAGGTAGGCCACCAGCGGCACGTCGGGGTAGTCGGAGAGGATCTCGGCGACCGCGCTCACGCCTTCGGTCGAGCCGAGGAAGCCGACCTTCCAGGCGGCGATGGTCACGTCCTCGAGGACGTTCCTGGCCTGCTCGACGACCACCTCGGCGTCGATCGCGTGGTGGCCGAAGATCTCGGCGGTGTCGCGCATCATGATGCTCGTCACCACCGGCAGGGCGTGCGCGCCCATCGCCGCGATCGTCGAGACATCGCCGGCGATGCCGCCCGCGCCGCTCGGGTCGCTGACGTTGAAACTCATCACGCAGGCAGGCGCGGGTTGCTCGACGAGATCGGTCGCGTCGGTCTGTGTAGCCGGAGAGGTGGCGGTCATGGAGTGTGCGAAAGCCGCAGGGAAATTCGTTCGTTCTGGCTCCGGCAGACCTCTAGCCGAACGTGAAGAATGTTGCGTATGTACCTACAGAGCCTTGCTTTTCTCGAAAGGCACGTGTCTACAATCTGGCTGCATTGTAGTGAAGGCACTGCGCAGAACCCGAGCGACCCGTGAGCGACCCGAAGACCTGGATGTGCCTGATCTGCGGATGGATTTACGACGAGGCAGCCGGCGACGCAGAACACGGCCTGGCTCCCGACACCGCCTGGGCCGATGTGCCGATGAACTGGACCTGCCCGGAGTGCGGCGCTCGCAAGGAAGACTTCGAGATGGTGCAGATCTGATCGCTGCACGCATCGCCCACCGGCAGACGAGCCACAGAGGAGAACGCTAGGTGAGCAATGCGGCCCCCGCCGACGTCCCCGGGTTGAAGGTGCTCGTCATCGACGACAGCAACACCATCCGGCGCAGCGCCGAGATCTTCCTGAAGCAGGGCGGCTACGAAGTGCTGCTCGCCGAAGACGGCTTCGATGCCCTGTCGAAGGTCAACGACCACGACCCCGATCTCATCTTCTGCGACATCCTGATGCCGCGGCTCGACGGCTACCAGACCTGCGCGATCATCAAGCGCAACCAGAAGTTCGCGGCCGTGCCGATCATCATGCTGTCGTCGAAGGACGGCCTGTTCGACAAGGCGCGGGGCCGCATGGTCGGCTCCGAGGACTATCTCACCAAGCCTTTCACGAAAGACCAGTTGCTGCAGGCAGTGCAGCAGCACCGGCGCACGGCATGATGCGCGGCCACCCGCGAGCCGCAGGCGCGGCCCGTCGCCATTGAGAAAGCCGTTGCCATGCCGATCCAGAAGATCCTCCTCGTCGACGACTCCAAGACCGAGCTGCACCACATGTCGGAGCTGCTCGTGAAGCGCGGCTTCGAGGTGCGCACCGCGGAGAACGGCGAGGACGCGATGAAGCGGCTCGGCGAGGAAACGCCCGACCTCATCCTGATGGACGTCGTCATGCCGGGCCAGAACGGCTTCCAGCTCACCCGCGCCATCACGCGCGACCCGCGCTTCACCAAGGTGCCGGTGATCATGTGCACGAGCAAGAACCAGGAAACCGACAAGGTCTGGGGCATGCGCCAGGGCGCCAGGGACTACATCGTCAAGCCGGTCGATCCGACCGAGCTCATGGCCAAGATTCGCGCCTTCGACTGAGCCTCCGCTGGACCCCGTGAATGGCAAACAAACAGGCCCTCCGCGACCTCCAGACCCGGCTTGCCGAGCGTCTGCAGGCGGCCCGTTCGGAACCGCTCGGGCGGTCGTGGCTCGCGGTCGAGTGCGGCACGCGCGGCTTCCTGTTTCCCCTGCGCGACGCCGGCGAGATCTTCGCCATGACGCCGCTCGTCCACGTGCCGCACAGCCACCGCTGGTTTCTGGGTGTCGCCAACCTGCGTGGCCACCTGCACGGTGTCGTCGAGCTGGCGGGCTTTCTCGGCGTCAAGGGCAACGACACCGGCCGCGACCAGGCCCGCCTGGTCGGCTTCAACCAGGCCCTCGACATCAATTGCGTGCTGCTGGTCGATCGCCTGTCCGGCCTGCGCAGCGAGGATGACCTCAAACCCGATGCCGACGACGGCAGTGCCCGTCCGGCGTTCGCCGGCGCCCGCTACCGCGACGCCGCGTCGCGTGTCTGGCAAGAGCTCCACCTCGCCCACCTGGCGAGCGACGAGTCGTTCCTGAAGATCGTCGGCTAGGCAAACCTCGAGAGGGCCATATGAGCTTCGTGAACAAGATCAAGGGATGGGGCCAGAAGGGGTCGACGCAGGAGCACGACGCGCTGGAGCACGACGCCGCCTTCGCCGACGCGTACGCGAATGCCGGCCACGGGGATGCCGTCGCCGTGGCCGATCTCCCGCTCTCGGACATCGAGGCCTCCGCGGCGTTCGATGTCCACGCCGTCGCCGCCGGCGAGTCGCCCGAGGGCTCGTCGATCATCGCCGAGGCGGTGCCCAGCGAGATCGCCGACTTCACCGAGACCCGCCTGCAGGGCCCCGACAGCGGCCTGGCGCCGCTCGGCGCTTCCCTGCCGCTGATCGGCAAGCGCCCGGTCGCCGAACAGCAGCGGATCCTGCTCATCCTGCTCGGCATCGGCCTCATCGGCCTGATCGTGCTCACGGTCTACACCTTCGGCTCCGCCAGCCGTGCCTCGGCGCAAGTGGCTGCGAACGGACAGGCGCTGATGGAGTCGCAACGGCTCGCCAAGTCGGTGTCGCAGGCCATGGTGGGCAGCGCATCGTCGTTCGCCGAGGTCAAGGAGAGCGTCGACGTGCTCGCCAACAACGTCCGCAGCCTGAAGACCGGGGAGGGCTCGGTGGCGAAGGTCCCGTCGGGCGTGCAGGATTCGCTCGACGCCGTCGTGCCGCTGGTCGACCGTGCCGAGAAAAACGCCGGCATCGTCCTGGCGCAGCAGAAGGCGCTGACCGACGTGGGCGAATCGTTGCGCGCCATCAACCGGCAGTCGTTCGACCTGCTCGAATCCACCCAGGCGGCCCTGTCGCTGAAGCTGCAGCGCGATTCCAGCCCGACCGAAGTCTCCGCGCTCGGCCAGCTGGTCATGCTGACGCAGCGCATCGGCAAGTCGGCCAACGAATTCCTGACCGGCGAAGGCGTCAACCCCGAAGCCGTGTTCCTTCTCAGCAAGGACCTGAACTCCTTCAGCGACATCACCAAGGGCCTGCTCGACGGCAATCCGCAGATGGGCCTGACGGGCTCGCGCGATCCGCAGTTGCGCGAGCGTCTCACGTCGCTGCTGAAGCAGTACCAGGACACCCGCGCGCGCGGCAGCGTGATTCTCGACAATCTCACCGGCCTCAATGCCGCCCGCGCCGCGCAGAACGCCATCGTCGCCGACAGCGAGCCCTTGCGGAAGGGTCTCGAGGCGGTGCAGGACAAGCTCGGCAGCGAGACCGGCTTCGGCGGCCTCACCGCCTTCCTCCTGGCGCTCAGCGCGTTGCTGGTCATCCTGGGCGGCGCCGGCTTCCTCCGCCTCTACGTGACCGAGCAGGGCCAGCGGGCGACGATGGCGCAGACGCGTCGGGTCGAGGCCGAGGGCCAGGAGCAGGAAGCCAAGCGCGTCAACGACGCCAACCAGGCGGCCATTCTGCGGCTCATGAACGAGCTCCAGAGCGTTGCCGAGGGCGATCTGACGCAACAGGCGACGGTGACGGAAGACATCACGGGCGCGATCGCCGATTCGGTGAACTACACGGTGGAGGAATTGCGCACGCTGGTGTCGCAGGTGCAGGGCACGGTCACGCGGGTGGCGGCGACCACCGAGCAGGTCGAGGCCAACTCGACCGAGCTGCTGGCGACGTCGTCCGAGCAGCTGCGCGAGATCCGCGACACCGGTGAGTCCGTGCTGCAGATGGCCGGCCGGATCAACCACGTGTCGGCGCAGGCCCAGGAAACGGCGCAGGTCGCGCGCCAATCGCTGGCCGCGGCCGAATCGGGCCTCAAGGCCGTGCAGAACACGATCGGCGGCATGAACTCCATCCGCGACCAGATCCAGGAAACGTCGAAGCGTATCAAGCGCCTGGGCGAGTCGTCGCAGGAGATCGGCGAGATCACCGAGCTGATCTCGGACATCACGGAGCAGACCAACGTGCTCGCGCTGAACGCCGCCATCCAGGCCGCATCGGCCGGCGAGGCGGGACGAGGCTTCTCGGTGGTTGCCGAGGAAGTGCAGCGGCTGGCCGAGCGGTCGGCCGACGCGACCCGGCAGATCGCCGCGCTGGTCAAGACCATTCAGACCGACACGCAGGATGCCGTCGGCGCCATGGAGCGATCGACGCAGGGCGTGGTCGAAGGGACGCGACTGTCCGATGCGGCCGGCACGACGCTCGGCGAGATCGACACGGTGACGCGTCGCCTGACCGACCTGGTGACCCAGATCTCGCAGCAGGCGCTCTCGGAAGCGCAGTCGGCCAACGTCGTCGCGGCCAACATCCAGCACATCTTCGCCGTCACCGAGCAGACCGGCGAAGGCACGCGATCGACGGCCCAGATGGTGCGCGAGCTGTCGCGCACGGCCGAAGAGCTGAACCAGTCGGTGTCGCGATTCAAGATCGCCTGATCGCATGGACAGCCCGCTCGACGATCCTTCCAGCGTCGCCCCGGCCCCGGCCGGCGACGACATCAGCGCCATCGCCTGGGTCCACGAGGAACTGCGTCGCACGCTCGACGCCGCGCACAAGTCGCTTCGCCGCTTCGTCAAGGATTCCGAGGCCGTCAGCGGCTCCGATCTCGACGTCGTCGATCCAGGGGTGTTGCGCGCCGCCCGGGCCCAGATCCACCAGGGCGTCGGTGCGCTCGAGCTGGTCGGCCTGCCGGCTCCGGCGATCGTCCTGCGGGCCAGCGAAACGGCGGTGCAGCGCAGCATCGGCAAGCCGCAGTCGCTGACGCCGGAGCTCGTCGCCGACATCGAGAAGTCGTCGTTCGCGCTGCTCGACTATCTCGCCCG
This sequence comes from uncultured Burkholderiaceae bacterium, assembly GCA_964657365.1. Lineage (GTDB taxonomy): Bacteria > Pseudomonadota > Gammaproteobacteria > Burkholderiales > Burkholderiaceae_C > Schlegelella_A. The sequence continues at coordinate 2,606 of CAZZVH010000011.1, read as the reverse complement.
CGTGCTCGGCGGCAAGACGGTCTCGCCGCTCTCGCTGTTCCCGCAATACCGCGCCGTGCAGGAGGCCGTCGAGGCCGAGCGCGTCCACCCGGCCGACCTGTGGACCATGGACTGGCGCTGGCGCGAGACGCCGATCGACAGCGACGTGGTGAGCCGTACGCCCGACGCGGCCGTGCGCTCGCAGCTCGAAGGCCATCTGCTGCAGCTGATGCGCGGCACGCAGGCGCTGACCGCCGCGTCGCGGATGAGCGACGTCGCTGCCGGCCTGGCCGCCGGCTCGGCCCATCCCCAGGTGCGCACGTTCTGGAACCTGGCCGCGGCCATGTTCGAGGCCCAGCACCATGGCCTGCTGCCGTTCGACATCTTCACCAAGCGCGTCGCCTCGCGGCTGCTGCCGCAATTCCGCATCCTGCAGCGCGGCGATTCCGACGTGTCCGAGCGTCTCGCCCGCGACCTGCTCTTCTTCTGCGCCCAGGCCGGCGTCGCCGGCCGAGGCCTGCGCGTGCCCCGACTCGACGCGATCCGCGAGGCCTACGGCCTGCCCGAGCAGACACCCACCGACTACTCGCTGAGCGTGCTCGGCCGCTTCGATCCCGCCCTCATCGCGCACGCGAAGAAACGTGTCTCGTCGGCCAAGGAAGCGTGGTCGGCGACGGCGGGCGGCGAGATGCACCGGATGGCCGGCCTCAGCGAGCAGTTCGCCCTGGTCGGCGATTCGCTGCGCAAGCTGTTCCCGTATGGCGAGACCTTCGCGGCCGAGCTGCAGACGGCGGTCGCGCAGACGCAGCAGGCCAACGCCGCGCCGCCGCCCCAGCTGGCGATGGAAGTGGCGACCAGCCTGCTCTACATCGAAGCCGCCCTCGAAGACGGCGACTTCGACGATCCGGATCACGCCAACCGGGTCCGCCGTCTCGCCGAGCGCCTCGCCGCGGTTCGCCAGGAGGTGCCGCCCGAGCCGCTCGAGCCGTGGATGGAAGAGCTGTTCCGCCGCGTCTCCGATCGGCAGACGATGGGCAGCGTCGTCCAGGAGCTGCGTGCCTCGCTGAGCGTGGCCGAGAAGGCGATCGACACCTTCTTCCGCAACCCGGCCGACGCGGCCGTGCTGGTCGAGGTGCCGACGCAGCTCGCGTCCATGCGCGGCGTCCTGTCGGTGCTGGGCATGGAGCAGGCGTCGCAGGCGCTGCTGCGCATGCGCGACGAGGTCCAGGGGCTCGTCTCGACCCAGGTCGATCCGGCGCGCATCGCCCAGGCCGGCGTCTTCGATCGCCTGGCCGGCAACCTCAGCGCGCTCGGCTTCATGATCGACATGCTGAGCGTGCAGCCGCAGCTCGCCAAGTCGCTGTTCGTCTACGACGCCGACGCCGGCACGCTGGCGCCGGTGATGGGCCGCAGCGGCCCCGCCAAGAGCGAGCTCGCGACGCCGATCGAGCCGCGCCTGATCGAGCAGGCGCAGATGCTCGCCTTCACGTCGGTGCGGGACGACGTCCCCCTGATCGACGTGACGCGCGATCTCGAGCGCCTGTCGCACGAGGCCCAGGCGGCCGACCAGCCGGCCCTGGCCGCGGCCGTCCTCAAGGCGCAGGAAGCGATCCACCGCGCCGCCGACGACCCGGCCAAGGTCACGACGGCACGCGGCGAGCTGTCCGAGGCGCTGGTCGATTTCGTCGCCACCTCGACCGAGCCGATGGGCCTGAGCCCGGTGAGCGATCCCGAGCCGCCGACGCCGCTCAAGCCGATCGCCCTGGTCGCCGATTTCGAGCACGACGAGGAGATGCGCGACGTCTTCCTCGAGGAAGCGCGCGAGGTCGTCGCCGACGCCACCGCCGCCTGTGCCGATCTCGCCCACGCGCCCGGCGACCTGCCGCTGCTGACGACCGTCCGCCGTGGCTTCCACACGTTGAAAGGCAGCTCGCGGATGGTGGGCCTCAAGGCCTTCGGCGAAGCGGCCTGGGCCTGCGAGCAGGTCTTCAACACGCAATTGGCCGAGCAACGTCCGGCCGAGCCGCCGCTGATCGAGTTCGCGTCCTGGGCGCTCGGCGAGCTGGGCCGCTGGGTCGAGGAGATCGCCGCCGGCAACGGCGGCGCCCGCAGCGAAGGCGAGATCAAGGTCGCGGCCGACCGTGTCATGCACCGCCTCCAGAGCGGCGAAGACACCTCCGACATCGACTTGCCGTTCGGCCCCGCGGATGAGTCGCCCGGCGGCCACCAGCCTGGCGCCGCCGCCGCGCAGGCGACACCGGAGCCCGAGCCCGAGCTCACCGAGGTGGCCTTCGAGCTCGACCTGTCCGGCCTCGACCGTGCCGAGCCGCATCAGGCCGCGATCGTTCCCGTCGCTGCCGCCACGGGTCCGGCATCGCCGATGTTCGAGCGGTTCGACGATGCGCGCGAAGACGCGATGCAGACGACGCTCGCCAACTCGCAGTTCCTGCCCGAGGAAGGCGCCGGTGGCCTCGATCTCGATCTCGGCGGCGCGACCGAGACGCCCTCGCTGTTCGAGGCGCTGGCGCCGAGCACGCGCGGAGGCCTCGCCGACGATGCCGGGCCGGGCACCGACAGCCTCGTCTTCGACCTGTCCGGCGAGGAGGCGCCGGTCGCCGTCGGAGAGG
>CAZZVH010000010.1:0-20435 GCA_964657365.1 uncultured Burkholderiaceae bacterium | reverse complement strand
TTCACCGGCCACAAGGATCCGTGCATCCACCTCTACATGCTGTCGGTGGCTGCCGAGCACGGCTTCCACTTCGATACCGTGCAGATGCCGCTGAACGTGATGGATGCGCACTTCCGCAGCTTCGCCCATCTCGTGCTGCCCGAGCTCGTCAAGCAGAAGATCGGCGTGCTCGGCATGAAGACTTTCGGCGACAGCGTGATCCTGAAGAGCGGCATCGACCTGAAGCCGCTCGATTTCCTGCACTATTCGCTCAACCTGCCGACCTCGACGGTGATCACCGGCATCGACAGCATGAAGATCCTCGACCAGGCGTTCGAGGCGACACGCACCTTCCGCCCGCTCCGCCCCGAGCAGGTGGCGGCGATGCTCGAGAAATCGAAACCGTTGGCGATGGCCGGCAAGTACGAGCTGTTCAAGACATCGAACTTCTTCGACACCACCGCCAAGCACCCGGACTTCATGGGCGGCGTATCGGCCACGGTGGAGAAGCTGGCGCCCGGGCCGTCGTCCTGACCGGGCACCGGGATCGGCTCCGACGGCGTGGTAGCGTCGCCGATGGCTGACCTGCAGGCCTTGTTCGGCCTGGCCGCGCTGCTCGGCCTCAAGCACGGCTTCGATGCCGATCATCTCGCTGCAATCGACGGTCTCGCCCGACTGCAGCTATCGGCCGGTCGCGCCTCGCTGGCGCGGCTGAGCGGATTGCTGTTCTCCCTCGGCCATGGCGCGATCGTCGTCGTCGCGGGGCTCTGGATCGGCGGACGCGTCGACGTCCTGCCGGCCTGGCTGGACGACGCCGGAGGCTGGATCTCGGTGGCATTCCTGACGGCGCTCGGCGTCGTCAATCTGCGTGAGGCGATCCGCCCGTCGGCGCACGGCAGTCGTGGCCTCCTCGCGCCGTGGTTGCTGCGCTCTCGATGGCTGCGGCATCCCGGTGCCGCCCTCGCGGTCGGCGCGTTGTTCGCCTTCTCGCTCGACACGTTGAGCGGAGCGGCCTGGTTCGGTGCGGCCGGCGGCCAGCACGGCGGCGGGATCGTCGTCCTGGAACTGGCATGCGTGTTCGCCGTCGGAATGGTCGCGGCCGACACGCTGAACGGCCTGTGGATCGCCAGGCTGCTCGCCCGCAGCACCGGATTCGCGAGGTCGGCCGCACGACTTTTCTCGGTGGTCGTGGCGGCGACGTCCCTCGTCGTCGCGGGCTATGGCGCAGCGCGACTGCGCTGGCCTGTCCTGGATGCATGGGCGAGCTCCCATTCCCTCTCGGCCGGGCTCGCGGTCGTCGTGCTGCTCGCGCTCGGCTTCATCGTCGCCCGGGACGCGTCCAGGAAAATCGCCGCCTGCTAGGCACGCCCGGCACCCGCACGACATGGGCGCCCCTCAAGCCGCCATCGTGCCGAAGAAGGTTCCGACGCCGTAGGTGATCGCCATGGCCAGGGCGCTCCAGAACGTCACCCGGAACACGCCCGGCAAGATCCTGGCGCCGCCGCTCCGTGCGGCCAGCGCTCCGAGCAACATGAGCGCGATCAGGGCCGCGCCCGCCACCGCGACGGCAACGTGCTGCATGGGTGTCAGGGCGACGACGGCGAGCGGCAGCGCCGCGCCCGTTGCGAAGCTCACGGCCGACGCTCCGGCCGCCTGGAGAGGGCGCGCGGTGGAGATCTCGGAGATGCCCAGCTCGTCGCGCGCGTGGGCGCCGAGCGCATCGTGCTCCATCAGTTTTTCCGCGACCTGCCTGGCGAGAGGAAGACCGAGCCCGCGGCGGACGTATACCGCCGCCAGCTCTCGTTGCTCCCCGGCGGGATCTTCGGCGAGTTCCGTGCGCTCCTCGGCGAGCGCAGCATGCTCGGTATCAGCTTGGGACGAGACCGACACGTATTCGCCGGTGGCCATCGACATGGCGCCTGACACGAGTCCCGCGACGCCTGCCACCACGACGCTGCCGTGGCTGGCGTTCGCTGCGGCGACGCCGAGCACGAGGCTCGCGGTCGAGACGATGCCGTCGTTGGCTCCGAGCACGGCGGCGCGCAGCCAGCCGATGTTCCTGATCTTGTGGTCTTCCTTCTTTTTCACATCGTCCCTGTCGAGCTGGATTCTGCTCCGCGCGAAAGAAATAATCGATCGATACTTCAGAAACACTTAATTTCTCGTGAAATTAGCGTGATATTCAATTGTCGTCGCCATTTTCACGACCGTGACTATCAATTCCACGCCGATTTGCAATCCCTTGAATGATGCATGCCCTAAGATCGGCTTTTCCAGGCCGGTTTCAATTCATTTCCTTGCTAATTCTTTAGATATTGCGCGGAGAGCCGAATACATGGTCGAGCGCTGTTGCTCCTGACCATCCGGAAGGTTTCCACATGAGTTCCCCCGTCGGCAATCCCAAACCCTTGCAGCCGGTCGTCGCGAGTCCCGTCGCCGTCGCCAAGGCGCTCCCCTCCGACCGCAGGACGACGCCGGCGGCGACTCCCGCGGCCCCCAGCACGACCGTGACGCTGAGCAGTGCCGCGTTGGCTCTGCAGGCTGCCAGTGTCGAGGCGCGAGAAACGCCGGCGCAGACGGCGCAGGAAGCGCAGCACAACGACCGCCAGGCGCAGCGCCTGCTTGCGAAGGAGCAGGCGGCGAAGGTGGGCACGTAGGTCCCTCCCCTCGTCCCGGATGACCCAGGTGACCATCGACCCGCGCGTTCGCCTTCGCCTTCGCTGGAAGCGACGGCAAGGCGCTGTCGCTCTCCTGGTGTCGATGACCGCGTCGGTCGCCGGCTGCGGAATGTTCCCGGCCGGCTCGGCCGGTCCGTCGGCTGCACCGCCGTCGCCGACATGGCACATCCTGAGTCCTTCGCTGACCCGACGCCACCCGGCAGCCGGGGTGCTGGTCGTCACTCGGCAGTTCCATCCTTCGTGGACATGTCTTCATCGCATCTACGTGGACGACGAAGCGGTGGCTGACCTGCGCTCCAACGAAATCGTCACGATCTACGCACCGCTGGGCGTGCATGTGCTGAGCGTCCGGGGAACGTCTGCCGCCTGCCCTGGGTTCAGCGCGCTGGACGTCGACGTGGTGGCAGGCACGAACCGGAGTTTCACGTCCAGCGATCGTTCCGCGACGGCGTTTGATCTGGCACCCGATGCGCACGCACCTTGAGCGTTCAGGCGGGTCGGTCGGCGAGGCGATGCGCTCGGTCGCTTGCCTCGCTCTCGCTGCGCTGCTGCTGGCCGGCTGCACGACCCAGGCCGTCACTCGATCGGGCTATCTCCACGGCTACGACCACCTGGTATCCCAGTCGGACCGCACCAAGAGCCTGACCTGGCGCCCGGAGCGCAGCGTCCTGGCGGGCTACGACGCCCTGTATGTCGCCCCTGTCGAAGTGCACCTGACGGGCGAGCAGGGCCATGCCGAGATGCTCGAGGTCGCGTCGCTCGCAACGGCAGCGCTCCGCCGCGAACTCGGCGCCGAATGGACCATCGTCGATCGCCCCACGGCTGCACGTACCCTGTCGGTGCGCACCGCACTCACTGCGGTCAAGACGTCCAACCCCGCCCTGAATGTCGTGCTGTTCATCCTCCTGCCCGTTCCACTGGACAACGGCGGCCTGAGCGCAGAGGCCGAGTTTCTCGACGCGTCGACGGGCCAGCCCGTCGGCGCCATCGCGTGGGCCGGTCAGGGCCTGTGGGATCCGGTCGGCTACTTTTCTCCCTATGGTCACCCCCGCCAGCTGACCGACGATCTTGCGAAGTCCGTCGCTGCGCTGCTGAAGAGATCCAGTGGGCCGGAACCCGGTCCCGCAGTGCCTTCGAAGGACCCGTCGGTGCATCGCATCGAGTAACAGTCCTCCACGGTGCGCTGCCACACAGACCGTGACACGCTCCAGGACGATGCTCCCTCCGTGCTTCATCGCGATCCACCGCGAAGAAGGCAGAGACAACTCGGCGGATCATCAAGGAAGCAGTTCCGATGCGACAGTTCGCAATGCCAGCGGCGGTGCAGGGTCGCATCCGGCGGATCGTTGCCGTCGCATGCCTCGCCGCTCTCTCGTTCGCGGCCACGCCTGCTGCCGCCGTGCCCTCCTATGCCCGCCAGCCCGGCCAGAACTGCGTCGCCTGCCACGTCAGCTTTCCCGAGCTGACGCCATACGGCCGCTGGTTCAAGCTGTCCGGCTACACGATCGGTGTTCGCCAGCCGCTGCCTGTCGCCGCCATGGCTCTCGTCGGCGTCACATCGACGAAGAACAACGACGACGGCACCGGCACCGGAACCCCCGCCACGGCCCGCAACCGGCTTCCTGCCTTCAACCAGGCCAGCGTCTTCGTGGCCGGCAAGGCGACCGACAACATCGGCGGGTTCATCCAGTACACCTTCGCCGAGGGCTACGGCACCGACGGCACGAGCGTCGGCCACAGCGGCATCGACAACACCGACCTGCGGTGGGTCGGGCGGATGGACAACGAGAGCGCGGACGTCGTCAAGCTGCTCTACGGGCTGACCATCCACAACAACCCGACGGCGCAGGACGTCTGGAACAGCACGCCGGCATTCGGTTTCCCGTTCACGGCGTCGCCCACGGCCATCGTGCCCACGCCGGGCACGCAGATCGAAGGCGCGCTGGGTCAACAAGTCGCAGGCATCGGCGCCTACGGGTTCTACGACCGCACGTGGTACGGCGAGCTGACGACTTATCGCACCGCCGACGGCTTGTTTTCAGTGCTCCGCCATGGCCAGGACTCGGGAACTCCGGGCGGTGTCGCGAGGCTCAAGGGCTACAACCCCTACCTTCGCTTCGCCTACAACAAGGAGTGGGGCGCCAACTCGTTGATGCTCGGCGGCTTCGCCTTGCGCGTCGACCGCTATGTCGACAACACCGATACGAACAGCGGCACGGACCGCTTCACCGACCGTGGCATCGATGCGCAATACCAGTACATCGGCAATCCGCACACGTTCACCGTGCAGGCGCGCTACGTCCGGGAAAAGCAGGACTACGCGGGCAGCTTCGCGCAGGCGCTGGTGTCGAACCCGAGCGATACCCTCGATTCGACGAGCCTGAAGGCCACGTACTACTACGAGCACCAGTACGGCGTCACTCTCAACCGTTTCACCTTGCACGGCAGCGCCGATGCCGGCCTCTACCCGAGCGGCGCCGTCTCCGGCAGCGGCAACGGCAGCCCGGACTCCCGGGGCTACGTAGTGGAGTTCGACTACCTGCCGGTCCAGAACGTTCGCCTGATGCTGCAGTACACGGCCTATTCGAAGTTCAACGGCGGCGGTGCCGGCTACGACGGCGTGACCTCGCGCAGCCCTGGTGACAACAACAGCCTCTTCTTCACTCTATGGGTGGCCTTCTGATGCGCACACCGAATCCGCTCGCGGCACGCCTGCACGGCATCGGCATCGCCTTGCTGTCGGTGTTGGCCTGCGCCATCGCCACGATGCCCTTCCCCGTGTCCGCACAGGAGCCTTCCTCGTCGGCCGACCAGGCGGCACAGAAAGTGGCGGGTTCCATCTGCTCGGCCTGCCATGGTCCATCCGGCATCAGCACGTCGCCGCTGTTTCCGCGACTCGCCGGGCAGCAGGAGCTCTATCTCGCGGCCCAGCTGAAGGCCTTCAAGGGAAAGACGCGGGGCGAGGCCGATGCGCACGACTACATGTGGGGGATGGCGACGCTGCTGGATGATTCCGTGATCGCCGGGCTCGCCCGTTACTACGCGGGTCAGCACCCCGGACCCGGGCTGCCGGGCGACGCGCGCCTGATCGCCCGCGGCAAGACGCTGTACGAGGAAGGCGACCCGGTCCATGGCGTGACCGCCTGCACGACGTGTCATGGCGCGACGGCCGAAGGCAGCTCGATCTTTCCGCGCCTAGCGGGGCAGCATGCGCCTTACGTGACCCGGCAGCTCGATGTCATCCAGCACAAGTTCCGCGACTCGCCGGTCATGCACGGCGTCGTCAGGGAGCTGAGCGCTGCCGACATGCGGGCGGTGGCGGAATACGTGCAATCGATCTAGGACGAGAAACAACCATCGGGAGATTCACATGAACATGACTCGACGCTTCCTGCTCAAGGGAGCCGGCCTCTCCGGTGCCGCGCTGGCCTTCGGCGCGCACGCGCAGGCGATGCTGGACGAGAAAGACGCGCAGGCCATCGCGTTGGGCTATGTCAACGATGCCAGCCACGCCGATACGAAGAAGTTTCCGAAGTACACGGCCGGCCAGGCGTGCAGCAACTGCATGCTCTATCAGGGCAAGGCCGGAGACGCGTCCGGAGCTTGCCCTCTCTTCGCGGGAAGACAGGTCAGCGCAAAAGGATGGTGCAGCGCCTGGACCAAGAAGGCTTGACGCGCCAGGCACGAGCGAGGGCTGAGCGAGGGCACGGGCACGGGCGCTATGCTTCCGTCACCGGTGCCGCGGCCATCGCGCGGTACGTCAACCAGCGTCGCCGTGCCCGCCGATGAAACCACTTCTCGCAGCCTTGCTCGTCGTCGCGTCAGTGCTCGGTGCTGCCGCACACGCGCAGGACGAGAACCTTCCCTCCGCCAAGGAGTTTGCGCCGAAGGGCGGCGGCGCTGGGCGCGTCGTCGTGCTCGTGTCGGGGCAGACCGGCCCAGGCAACTACCAGACGCTGAGCGAAGGCCTGGCGGCACAGGGGTTCGACGTCGTCCTCGTCGACGGCAACGATTTCTGGGCCAAGGGTGTTGCCGGCGCCACGTTGCTGCGTGGCGTCATCGGCCGCGCGCAGTCGTCGCCGAATGCGTTGCCGGGAAAGGTCGGCGTCGTCGGCGCGTCGCTGGGTGGCGCAACGGCGCTCACCTACGCCGCGCGCATGCCGCAGACCGTCGGTGCCGTCGTCGCGCAGTACCCGCTCACCAGTTTCATCAAGGATCCCGCAGACTTCGTCGGCAAGATCACGGTGCCCGTGCTGGTGCTCGCGGGCACGTTCGACTCCTACAAGGGCTGTTGCCTGATCGAGACCGCGCGCAAGCTCCAGGAAGCGGCACGGGCCGGCCACGCGTCGCTCGAGTTGGTCAAGTATCCCGGCGCCGACCACGGGTTCAGCACCGACGACAGCAAGCGGCGGGATGTCGTGGCCGATTCACTGCGGCGCACCGTCGAATTCCTGCGCCAGAACCTGGGCTCGAGCTAGCGGGCCAAGGCGCAATGCACCACGGCTCTAGATATCGGCGAGGGCCGGCGGGCGCCAGCGAACCAGCCGGTTCTCGAGAAGCGTCAATGCGTACTCCGCGGCCAACGCCATCACCGCGAGAATGATCATCGCCGCGTAGACACCGTTCGCGTTGAACGCGCCCTGGGCCGTCGAGATCAACAGGCCCACGCCTTGTCGCGAGCCCAGGAACTCCCCGACCACCGCCCCCACGAGCGCGAAGCCGAAGCTGACGTGAAGGCTGGCCAGGATCCAGCTCATCGCGGCCGGCACCACCACCGTCGTGGTCACCTGCCAGCGCGATGCACCGAGGATCTCGGCGTTGGCGATCATCGCCCGATCGGCCTCCCGCACGCCCTGGAAGGCGTTCGCGAAGACGACGAAGAAGACCATCACGACAGCGAGCGCGACCTTCGACGCCATGCCCAGACCGAGCGAGATGATGAAGATGGAGCCGAGAACGACCCGCGGGATGGAGTTGGCGATCTTGATGTAGATGCTGAACACGTCCGCCAGGAATCGGTTCCGGCCCAGGGCGATGCCGCAGACGACGCCCGCGATCGCGCCGATGACGAAGCCGATCGTCGTCTCTTCCAGGGTGACGAGCACCTGGACCCACAACGGGCCCTGCGAGGTCCCCTCGACCGACCACTCGTAGATCTGACGTGCGATGCCGGAGGGCAGGCCGAAGAAGAACGGGTCGATCCAGCGGCGTTCGCCTGCGATCTCCCAGGTGCCCACGAACACGACGAGGATCGCGATGCGCAAGGCGATCACGATCGCGCGTCGGCGCCTCTGGGCGCGGAGCGCCGCGGCCTCCAGCGTCTTCGCGGAGAAGCGATCTTCCGGGGCCACCCCGAGAGCGACAGGCGCAGCCGGCATCACTGCACGACCGCCAGGGATGCCTGCTGGCCGATCTGGACCTCTTCACGAAGATCCTGCCAGATGCGGCGGGCGATCTCGATGAACGACAAGTCGTATCGGATCTCCGACATGACGCGCGGGCGAGGAAGGCTGATGTGGTGCACGGTCTTGACCGTCGCAGGGCTGGCGGTGAGCACGACGACCTTGTCGGCCAAGGCGATCGCCTCCTCGAGGTCGTGGGTCACGAACACGACCGATGCGCCGGTTCCGGACCAGAGATTGAGCAGCTCGTCCTGCATCACGGTTCGCGTCTGCACGTCGAGCGCGCTGAACGGCTCGTCGAGGAGCAGGATCTCCGGCTCGTTGATGAATGTCTGCGCCAGGGCAACGCGCTTGCGCATTCCGCCGGACAGCTGGTGCGGGTAGTGGCGCGCGAATCTGGACAAGCCGACGCGGTCGACCCATTCGTGCGCCTTCCGGTCGGCGGCGGTCTTCGGCATGCCGCGGTAGCGGGGACCGGCGGCGACGTTGTCGAGCACGCTCTTCCAGGGAAACAGCGCGTCGCTCTGGAACACGAAGCCGACGCGGCGATCGACGCTCGTCACCGGGCTCCCCATGACCTTGACCTGGCCAGCGCTCGGACGGATGAGGCCCGTCACGAGGTTGAGGGCCGTCGACTTGCCGCACCCGGTGGGGCCGACGATGCACACGAACTCGCCCCGCTCGATCGTCAGGCTGAAGTCCCGCATGGCCGTGTGGAACTTGCCGCCGGGGGTCAGGAACCGCCGTGTGACGTCGCTGATCTCGACAGCGGGGGTCGAGTGTCCTGCGGTCACTTCAGGACCTTGAGCGCGACCTCGACATAGGTGGTCGTGAAGGTCTTCGACAGGTCGATCGTCTTGCCCTGGACGCTCTTCGATGCGAGCTGAAGGACGCGCAGGACGGTTTCCGGGCCGCCAGCCGGCATGCGCCCATCGGCGGTGAACTGTCCCTTGCCTTCGGCCAGCCCCTTGACGTAGAGCTCACGGTTGCCGACCATGTATTCCTTGGGCATCTTGTCGGCGATCTCCGCCGCGCTGTGCGTCGACATCCAGCGCAGCGTGCGCACCATCGCGTTGACGAGCTTCTGGGCGCTGGCGCCGTTCTGCTCGAGCCAGGACGACGAGACGTAGAGCGAGGCGGCCGGATAGGTTCCACCGAGCACGGCCGTCGTCGACTCGACCGAGCGCATGTCGATCAGCACCTTGGCCTCCCCCGTCGACAACATCTGGCTGATGGTGGGCTCGGTGGTCATGCCGGCGTCGATCTGGCCTTGCTTCATCGCTGCGATGAACGTGTTGCCGGCGCCGACGCCGATGGTGGAGTAGTCCCCCGGCTTCAGGCCGGCACGGTTGGTGATGGCGCGGGTCAGGAAATCGGTCGAGGAACCGACACCGGTGATGCCGAGTGTCCTGCCCTTGAAGTCGGCCGGGCCCTTGATGGCATCTGCCTTGCTGGTGGACACCAGCTCGACTTCGCCTGGCGCACGGCTGAGCTGAACGATGGAGATGATCGATTTTCCCTTGCTCTGGATGTCGATCGTGTGGTCGTAGAACCCGATCACCGCCTGGACCTCGCCGGCGATCAGCTCGTTCTCGGCATCGACACCGGCGCGCGAGTTGATCATCTCGACGTCGAGGCCTTCGGCCTTGAAGTAACCGAGTTGCTCGCACAGCTTGGCGGGCAGGTAGATCTGCTTTTCCATGCCGGCCACGGCCAGCACGATCTTGCTCGGATCCGCCGCGACCGCCGTCGCGCTCAACGAGCCGAGGAGCATCAGCCCCGCGAAATACCTTCGGAAGTTCTTCATCGGCGTGCGTGGAGTGGATGGATGGGTCGACAGGGAGTGAACATTGTGGCCGAGACCCTGGCGCGCGGGATCGACTGCGAATCGATCGATCCCGCGCGCGGGGCCCGCTAGAACTTGTAGCGTGCGCCGATGGCCAGTTCGGTCTCGTTCTTGAAGGGCTGCCCGACCCCGAAGTGAAGGCCGTTGCCCTGGGCATCCCCCACCACCCAGCCGCCGCTCACGCGAAAGTAGTCAGCGGCGACGTAGAGATCGAGATTGCGATCGGCATGGAACATGACCGACCCGTACAGCGTGGTCTTCTTGCCGTCTGCCGTCGTCGTCACGCCCGACGTGTTGCCGAACGGGTTCAGGGTGCCGCCGCCGCCATTGAAGCCGGCGTGGTTTCCCTTCATGGTCTGGTAGCCGAGGTCGTACTCGATGCGGTTGAGCTCGTAGCTGACCGACGTCGTCCAGGAGTTGTCGGAGCGCTTGCCCGCGACGTTGTCCAGGCCCTGCTCCGCCGTGTAGTGGATGAATCCGGCGTTGAACCGGAGACTGCCCAGGACGGCACTGCCACCCACGAGCTCCGACTGGTGCGTCAGGTTCGCGACATTGGCGCGGTCGTACGACGCATTGACGCTGATGAAGGCCGGCCCGACTCCCAGATGGTTGTAGGCGATGGAGGCTTCCTTCGTGGTGCCCTTGCCGAAATCACCGGGGGTCGCTCCACCGTTGCCGACGTCGCCGCTGCCTCCGGCGCCGCCCGAGCCGAACGCGTAGCCGAGACCCGCCACCACATGGTCGTCGAAGCGCTTCTTCCACTCGATCGCGCTGTTGAGCCGCGTGCCGTTGGCGCCGCCCGAATAGAAGATCAGCTGCTTGAAGTTGTTGACGTTGCTGTAGCCGCCTTCCCTCAGCGAGACGTCGGCAGTCCCGTACGGGTCGCCCCACGACTGGGTGAAGTCCCGCGTCAACGTGTTCTGGCGGCCCAGCGTCACCTTGCCGAGGGTGTCGCTGTAGAAACCCAACCACGCGTCGCGGTTGAAGAGCACGTTGGCGGTGTCGCTGTTGCCCGTGGGCAGCTCGAACTCGGTCTCGAGTTTCGAGATCACCTTGAGGTCGGGCATGCCGATGGATTGTCCGAATTCGAGCGCATGCTCGGCATCGAAGCCGAGCCGGTTGCCGCTGAACCAGGCCGTCTGGAAGCCGGTGGCCGAGCCGCCGTCCGCCGTCTGGTGATTCGCGTGGCTGACCGTCGCCTCGAGCAGCCCGTAGAGACGCAGGCTGGTGTTCGCACTGCTGTACAGCGTCACCGGCGAGGAGTTGGGATCGAGCTTCACGCCCTGCTGGTCGGTCGTCAGGGCGAGCGCTGGCGCGGCGGCCGGCATCGGGGCCGCGGCAGCGGGAGGCGCCACCTGCATGGCATTGAGTTTTCGCTCGAGGGCGTCGAGCCTGAGCCGCTGTTGCTCGGCCGCCTGCTTCTGTGCCGCGATCTCCGCCTTCAGATCTCCCACCTCGTCTGCGTGGGCGGTGGCGAAGAGTGCCGGTGCGCATATCAGCGCTGCTAACAGAGTGGACTTGTTCATGCGCCAGTCTCCTGATGGTTTTTTTCGGCGAGCCCGCTGCCCACCGCCGCGCGAGTCTCGGCGTCCGACCTTTCACGGCGCTTTACTTTGATCGCTCCTGCGGTAAACCCGGAGCCGCCCGACAAGCTGCCGATGCGCGACGGCAACTGATGGGTGGTATCGACGATTCACAAGGCCTCCGGTCCGGCGCAGATTCGGGGCATGCGCATCCTGGTCGTCGAAGACAGCGTCAAGCTCTCCCTGTGGCTGTCGAAGTCTCTCCAGAAGAGCGGCTACGCGGTGGATGCGGTCCGGGACGGAGGGATCGCCGATCAGCTGCTCGCGTCGTCGGACTACGACAGCGTCATCCTCGATCTGGGCTTGCCCACCCTCGACGGCCTCACCGTCCTGAAGAGGCTGCGCGCCCGTGGCAGCGAGACGCCGGTGCTCATCCTCTCGGCGCGCGGCGGGCTCGATGACCGCGTGGCCGGGCTGAACCTCGGGGCCGACGACTATCTGGCCAAGCCGTTCGACCTGATCGAGCTCGATGCGAGGCTGCACGCGCTCATCCGGCGCGCGAACGGCACGGCGACGCCCACCTGGCGGCTGGGCCCGCTCGAGTACGACAGCAGCAACCGTGTCTTCCGTCTCGCCGAGAAGACGCTGGTCCTGCGCCCGAAGGAGCATGCCGTCCTGGAGGCCCTGCTGCTGCGCGCCGGCAAGGCGATCAGCAAATCGCAGCTCTACGAGAAGGTCTTCTCGATCGACGCCGTCACCGGCGAAGACGTGGTCGAGATCTACATCCACCGGCTGCGCAAGCGCCTTCAGGATTCGGGACTCTCGATCGTCACGCTCCGGGGACTCGGCTACATCCTTGAAGCCCGCTGACAGTCTCAAGCGCCAACTGGCGCGATGGCTGCTGGTCCCGCTGCTGGTCGTCGTCTCGATCGATGCCGGGCTCGACCAGCGAAGCGCAGTGAAGACCGCGGACGAATCCTTCGACCGTCTCCTGGTCGCCGCCGCCCAGGTGATCGCCGAGGACATGTCGATCGAAGGCGGCAGTCTGAAAGTCGACCTGCCCCAGGCCGCGTTCGCACTGCTGCGTTCCGACGTGAGGACCCGGGTGTTCTACCGCGTCATCGACGGCGCGGGCCACACCGAAGCCGGCCAGGACGACCTGCCCCTGCCGCACAACTTCCCGAGCTCCCAGCAGCTGACCCTGTACGAGAGCGACTACGCCGGGGCGAAGATTCACCTGGCGGCCCTCCATCGCCACATGCAGGACGCAGGGGCGGCAGCGCCGGTGACCGTCGTCGTCGGCGAGACGAACGAAATGCGCCAGGCCCTGGCGCATCACCTCCTCTTCGACGGGCTGTCTCGCCAGGCGCTTTCCATCGCGGCCATCTGCGCCATGCTGTGGTACGGGTTCAGCCGGGGCCTCAGCTCGTTGGCCAGGCTGCGGGAGAAGCTCGTCAGCCGGCCGTCGACCGATCTCAGCGCGATCGATTCTTCCGACGTTCAGTCCGAGGTTCGACCCCTGATCGACGCGCTGAACGTCCACACCGACAGGCTGTCCAAGCTCCTCAACAGCCGGGAGCAATTCATCGCCGACGCATCGCACCAGATGCGCACTCCCCTGGCCGAGATGCGCACGCAGATCGACTACGGCCTGATGCATGGCGACGATGCGCTGGTCCGCACCACGCTGAGCGACATCAACGGCGAACTCGACGCCCTCTCCCGGCTGATCGGCCAGATGCTGCTGCTGGCGAAGTCCGATCCCGATGCCATCGACGACCAGCGCATCCGTGGGGTCGATCTCGGCGCGCTGGCACAGGCGACAGCGCTCGACATGGTCCCGGCCGCTCGAGCGCGCGACGTCGACCTTCGCTTCGAGCACAGCGCAGGCCGGGTGTTCGTGCTCGGCAACGAGCTCCTGCTCAAGGAACTGATCGTCAATCTTCTCGACAACGCCATTCGGCATGGCGAGGCCGGCGGCACCGTGACCTTCAGGATCGTCGGCTACCCGGGCCCCACGATGGAGATCGAGGACGACGGGCCGGGCATTCCCGAAGACGAACGCGCCCGTGTCTTCGAGCGGTTCTATCGGGGGCGCGATGCACTCGCACCCGGCTCCGGGCTGGGCCTTGCGATCGCGAGAAACATCTGCACCGCGCACCGCGCCGTGATCGGGCTGTCGACCTCGCCGGCCGGACGCGGGCTCTGTGCGCGCGTCTCGTTCGCGCGGCGCTACGAGAAGGATGAGGTGGAATAGCCGGGCCAGGACGCATGCGCCGGCGACGCCACCGCGCTCTCGATTCACCGGCCCAGATAGATCGGAGGCCGCTTCCCGATGAAAGCCCGTGGCCCCTCGCGGGCATCCTCGGTGGACATCACGACGCTCTTCGCTGCGTCTTCCATCTCGTAGGCTCGCGCCAGCGGCTGCCCGCTCGACTCCATCACCGTCCGCTTGACCTGCTGGACCGCGATCGGCCCGTTGGCCGCGATCTTGCGGGCGATGGCCTTCGCCCTCGCGAGCACGTCGATGGCGGGGACGACGTGATTGACCAGGCCGATGCGCCACGCCTCCGCGGCGCCGATCGTGTCGCCGGTCAGCAGCATTTCCATGGCGTGGCAATGCGCGATCTGGCGCGGCAGCCGCGCCATCGATCCTGCGAACGGAATCAGGGCCCGCGTCACTTCCGGCAGTCCGAAGGTCGCATGGTCGGCGACCACCCGGATATCGGTGGCGAGCAGCAGCTCCATCCCCGCGGCAAGGCAGGCGCCGTTCACCGCGGCGATCACCGGCTTGTGCAAGGGGAAGTCGCGCAACGAGGACGCCGCGGACACGATCGGGTCGTCTAGAAGGCGCCTGTCCCACGCGTCGGCGGGTGAGCGATCGCCCGTCAGCAGCGGGAGCGTCGACGCGAGATCTCCGCCGGCGCAGAACGCCTTCTCGCCGGCGCCGGTGATGACGGCCACCCGCAGCGACGGATCGCTGGCGAAGTCCTGGAGGGCGTCTGCCAGGCGGCACAGCATCTCGGGCGTCAGCGCGTTGCGTGCCTCCGGCCGATTGAACGTAATGGTGGCGCAGCCGTCCTGCTTCTCGTACAGCAATGTGGTCATACGGCCCAGGACCAGGTGATGGCGAATGGCGACATGATGTCTCGAACGGACGTGTCCAGCGCCGCGACCGTCTCTCCCGGTGAGGGTGTCAACGCGATCGCCAGCCCGCTGGCGGAATCCCGACCTTCGACCGTGATCCGGTCGGACAGGCCACGCTGCGTCAGCCGCTCCACGACGACCCGCTCGATGGCCCGCAAGCGAAGTCCCGGCTTGTAGACCTTGCCGACAGCGGTGAGCGGCAGATGGGGCAGAAAGTCGATCCGTCTCGGATGCGCGGGGCGCTCGGGAATGAGCGGCTTCGCGAACGCGAGCAGTTCATCCGCCGTCACCGACGCATCCGGCTTGAGCACGACGAAGGCGACCGCGATTTCACCGGCGTACTCGTCGGGCTCGCCGACGGCTGCGGCGAAGTGGACCTGCGGGTGCCGCATCAGGGCTTCTTCGATCACGCCGGGGTCGATGTTGTGACCGCTCCGGATGATCACGTCCTTGGCCCTGCCGGTGACGAACACACGCCCGCACGCGTCGATGTGCCCGATGTCTCCGGTGCTCAACCAGCCGTCGTCACTCAACGTTCCCGCGTTTCGCCTGGCATCGGTGTAGCCGGCTCCCACGTTCGGCCCACGCAGCCGCAGGATGCCGGGGCTTCCCGCTGCACAGACCGAGCCCGTGTCCTGGCCATCGGCGGACACGGCCTCGATGCGCGTGAATGGCAATCGCAACCCGCAGGAGCCCGGCACGCGATCGTCGAGGACGGGTTCGACGCTGACGATCCCCGCGCATTCCGTCATGCCGAGAATGTTGCGGACCGGGATCGCGAGCCGCGTTTCGAAGGCGACGGCCAACTCCGGTGGAAGCGGCGAGCCGCCCGTCAGGAGTGCGCGCACGGACGTCAGGCTGGAGCCTTGCGCATCGACGGAAAGCAACGTCGACATGACGGTGGGAACAGCCGCCAGCAAGGTGATCCGATGGCGCTCGACGACCTCCCAGTACCGCGCCACCAGCCGGGCGTTGCGCATGCCGAGCAACGTCGGCAACACGATCTCCGCACCGGAGAGCAGCGTCGACAGCCCGTAGACGATCGAGCCTGCGACGTGGAACATCGGGAAGCCATTGACGATGACATCGTGCTCGGTCATCGCATACATCTGCGCGGCCGACCACGCGGAGTGGAGCTGGTTGCCGTGGCTGTGTTGCGCCAGCTTGGGGGCTCCGGTCGTGCCGCCGGTGTGGAAGAGAGCGGCCAGCGCGTCCGCGTTCTTCTCGCGCTTCGCGGGCACGTCGCCGCCAGGCTGGCTGGAGACGGCGGCATCGAAATCCAGGACGCCCTCGCCGATCGGACCACCGCCGACGGCGAGTACATGGCGCAGGTCCGGGCAGCGCTGCCGCAGCCCCGGGACGCGCGACCAGATGTCCAGATCCCGGTTCGGCCCGAGAGCGACGAGGATGGTGGCCCGCGACGCACGAATCAGCTCGGCGATGTGGTCGCTGTCGAGCAGGTAGTTGATCGGACAGGCAACGCCGACCGACTCGGCGCCCCAGACGGTGAAGTAGGCCTGGGGTATCGACGGCAGCAGCATCGCCACCCTCGGCTCGTCCGGGCCGGCCAGCGACCGGAACAGGTGGGCGGCCCGGCGCACGTCCGCCATGAATTCGCGATAGGTCCAGCTCGTCGTCCGGGATGGATCGTCGGCCGACTCGACGAACGTCAACGCCTTGCGCGACGGGAAGCGGGCGGCGGTGTCTTCCAGGGCCGCGTCGATGCTGTCGTGCGCCATGAAGTCGCGGTAGGGCCGCGACTCGATGAGCTCGATGTCGGCCAGCGAGGCGATGCGACAAGCCTTCACGGATGTCTCGTCAACCCATCTTGCCGGGCAACCACAGCGCGATCGCCGGGAACGCGATCAGGATGATCAGGCGCAGGATATCGGTCACGACGAAAGGCAGGACGCCCTTGAAGATCGTCGTGAAGCTGACGTCGGGAACGACGCTCTTGACGACGAAGACGACCATCCCGACCGGTGGATGGATGAGGCCGAGTTCGACCGTCATGACGATGATGATGCCGAACCAGATCGGATCGAACCCGAGCTGCTGGATCACGGGGAAGATGATCGGCACGGTCAGGATGATCATCGCCATGGCGTCCATCAGGCAGCCGAGCACGAGATACATCAGCATGATCAGCGTCAGCACGCCGTAGGGCCCGAGGCCCAGGCCGAGCAGGAACGCGGTCAGCTTCTGGGGGCTCTGCGTGATGGTGAGGAAGTAGCCGAACAACAGCGCGCCGATCAGCACCGTGAAGACGGCGGCGGCCGTGCGCGTGGCCGAGAGCAACGCCTCCCGGATCAAGGCGCGGGTGAGCCGACGTCGCGCCAGGCCGAGCAGGAAGGCACCCGTGGCGCCGACGCCGCCGGCCTCGGTCGGCGTGAAGAAGCCGCCGTAGAGGCCGCCGATCACGAACACGAACAGCAGCAGCGGCGCCCAGACGTTGCGGAGATCGGCGACGCGCTCCCGCCACGGCTTCACCGGCGCACCCGGCAGCCAGTCGGGCCGGACGCGCACGATGATGCCGATGGTGCAGACGTACATCAGCATCGCCAGCAGACCGGGCACGATGCCGGCCATGAACAGCTTGCCGACGTCCTGCTCGGTGAGGATGGCGTAGACGGCCAGCACGGTCGAGGGCGGCAGCATCGCGCCCAGGGTGCCGCCGGCCGCGATCACGCCGGCGGAGAACGACTTCGGGTAGCCGAAGCGGCGCATCTCTGGGTAAGCGACGCCGGCGAAGGTCGCCGCGGTGGCGACCGACGAACCGCAGATCGCCGCGAAGCCGCCGCAGGCCAGCACGGTGGCGACACCGAGCCCGCCGCGCAGGTGCCCGATCATCGAGTTCGCCGCCTTGAAGAGCTCGCGGCTGACTCCCGAGACCGAGACGAACGCGCCCATCAGCATGAACATCGGCACGACGCCGAAGGTGTAGTCGGTGACGGTCCGCATGGAGGTCTGGCCGACCAGTTTCAGCGCCGGTAGCGGCCCGACGACCAGGCTGTAGCCGACGACGCCGACCAGCCCCATCGCCATGCCGACGGGCACCCGAAGCAGCATCAGGGCGAACAGCACGATGAAGCCGCCGACGGCGACCGCATCGGTGCTCATGCCGTGTCCTCGTGCCGGACTTCCACCAGCGCCTGCGGATTGAACGCGAGGCGCCACGTGCGGATCGCGATCAGGAACACGGCGGCCACGTCGCCGATCCACGCGACGGCGTAGAACGGCCACATCGGGATGTTCATGTCCGAGGTCAGCAGATGGTCGACGAACGTGCCCCGCACCTTGTCGAACAGCATCGCGGTCTGCACGGCGACGACGAACAGCAGCACGATGGTCGCGAACACGTCGATGGCCCGCTTCGCACGGGGGCCGACCGCGCCCCAGAGAGCGTCGACCGTGATGTGGCCGCCGCGGTAGCTGGTGGCGGCGATGCCCCAGAAGATCAGGATGCCCAGCAGCATGCGCCCGAAGTCGTAGGCGTCCGGAATCGATGTGCTGAAGAACTTGCGCAGCACCACGGAGACGAAGATGTTCAGCGCGACCAGCCCGACGAAGATGGCCGCGAGCCATTCGATCGTGTTGATCATCCGTTCCATCACGCCGGACGCGGCGCCGGGGCTCGCCGGCTTCGAGACCTCGCCGGCCATCGTCACCCGCCGGCTTTGTCGGCCGCCAGCTCCTTGCGAAGATCGTCGAGGACCTGCGTGGCGCTGACCCCGGCCTTGTCGGCGTTCTGCGCCCACTGCACGTAGATCGGCTCGGCCGCCTTCTTCCACGCGTCGAGCTGTGCCGGCGTGGGCTTGACGATGGTGTGCCCGGGCATCGCGGCGATCCTGGCCTGGCCCGAGTCCTCGTCGTCGCCCCATGCCGCGCCGACCTTCGCCGCCCACTCGTTCGAGCAGTGGCTGTCGATCGCGGCCTTCTGACCGGCGGCGAGCTTGTCGTACCAGCCCTTGTTCATGACCCAGACGAAGCCGGACGCGTACATGCGCATGTCGGTGTGGAACTTGACGGCCTTGTCGACGCCGAACGAGATCAGCGAGAGCCAGGGGAAGGTGATGGCGTCGGCCACGCCGCGCTCGATCGCGTCGCGCGCTTCCGGTGCGGAGACGCTCACGTTGGTCGCGCCCAGCAGCGTCATGTATTGCGCGGTCGTCGCGTTCGCCGGGCGGATCTTCATGCCCTTGATCTGCGCCGGTTCGGTGATCGGAATCTTCGAGTGGATGGTGCCGACGTGCACGTGCGCGAAGCAGAACTTGACGTCCTTCATCTCGGTGCCGGCGTATTTGCGGTACCAGTGGTCGAGCGCCTGCGAGCCCGGGCCGGGCCTGGCGATGATGAACGGCAGCTCGCTGGCGGCGAACATCGGAAACCGGCCACCCTGGTAGCCGGGGTTGACCCATGTCATGTCGGCGATGCCGTCCCGCGCCATGTCGTAGTGGTCGGCGGCCTTGCCGAGTTGCTGGGCCGGGAAGAACACGACCTTGATCGATCCCTTCGACGCCGCCTCCAGCGACTTGGCCCAGGGCTCGAAGCCGTTCTTCGCGAGCGAGTGATTGGCAGGCAGCCAGTTGGCGAACTTGAGCTCGACCGGCTTGTCCTGGGCAGTCGCAGCGACGGTGAACAGTGCGAAGGCCGCGGCGACGATGCGGCCCAGCGTGGCGGGTACCTTGCGGTCGGGACTGGCGTGCATGGGTGTCTCCTTTTGTTGTGGTGTCGACGGAACGTGCTGCGGGTCAGCTGACCCCGTGGGAAGCGGATGCGGGTTCGGCGGGCGATGCGCTGCGCGCCCAGAAGATCGGCCGGGACTGGCTGCGCGACTGGCTCGCCAGATTGAGCGTGCCTTCCGGATCGGCGAGCGTCGCGCGGATCGCCTGCTGGAGGGCAGCCGCGGTCGCGGGATCGCGCAGGCGCTCGGCGTCCGCCAGTGCCGGCGCGACGCGCTCGGCCCAGAGACGCGCGTAGTTCTCGCGGCCTCGCCGCTGCGTCTCGCCGTAGCCCTTGATGACCTGCGGCAGGCCTGCCAGCGCCAGCGCGGTGGCAGCCGATGCCGGCAGTGCCTGCGCCATCGCCGCCAGCCACGCCTGCATGGCTGCGTGCTCCTGCTGGAAGCGCAGCGAGCGCGGCCGCAACGGCCGCAGCCGCGCCAGCATGCGCAGCATGAGGTGGCCCCACAGGCTGGTCGAGCGGATGTGCAGCCCGACGAACACGCGGTCCCATCTCCGACGCGCAGCCACGGCCAGCAGCCACGTGCCCAGAGCGGCGGGCAGCACTGCAGCGATCTCGTCGATGCCCGGCTTGAAGTATTCGGTCACGCGCACCAGCTCGCCGTCCGCCGCCTGCACCTCGCGCCGCACGCGCGCGACGCGGTCGGGGCGGCTTTTCAGATCGGCGACGCGGATCACGTCCTCGAAGCACATCCAGAGCGCGAGATGGCGCGCGGCTTCGCAGAGAGCGTCACACACATCTTCCGGCACGTCCATGCGCAGTGCGTCGCGCGCACGCCCCGCGGCCCCGAGCAACGACGCGACGCGATCGAGATACCGGGTGGCGTAGCCCTCGTCCTGATAGTCGCGGCAGCGCAGTGCGCCGTGGGCGACGATCGTGGTCAGCGCCGACGGCCAGCCTGCGATGCGTCGCGCCCACTCGCTGCGCAGCGCATCGGGCAGCGTGCCGTCGGCCAGGACGCGGGCCGCGTCGGGCGGCAGCACGGCCACGGTCTCGACCGGCGAGGCGACCGCCTCGTGCGCGAGCGCGAATCCGGCCAGGCTCGCCTTCGCGCCGCGGCCGGATGCCGCGATCACCGTCTCGCACAGCGCGCGCGGCCACGGCAGCACGCCGGCGC
>CAZZVH010000009.1:0-20787 GCA_964657365.1 uncultured Burkholderiaceae bacterium | reverse complement strand
GTGGTCGCGCCGCCGCCGGCGATCAGCAGCGTCGCGGCGTCGGGCGCCTGCTCGTAGACGGCGATGCCCATGTCGTTGAGCATCGAGACGATCGCCTCGAGGATCTCGTGGTCGACCAGCTTCTCGGGCAGGTGGTCGTTGATTTCCTGGTGCGTCAGGAAACCGCGCGTCTTGCCCATCTTGATGAGCGTCTTCAGCTCATGGCGGCGCTTGGCGACCTCCTCTTCGGTGAGGGCCGTCTCGTCGAGGCCGAACTCGCGCATCAGCGCGCGCTCCTTGGCCCGCGACACCTTCATGCGCAGCGGCTTGGCCTTGGTGGTGGTGTCGGCTTCCGCCTCGGCGGCGACGACCGGCTCGCCTTCCAGGTCGGCCTCGATCTCGGCGAGGTCGAGATCGGAGGTGTCGGCCTTGGCCTTCTCGTCGCCCTTGCCCTTGCCCGCAGCGGCCTTGCCCTTGGCGACCGGCGCCTTGGCCTTGCCCACCACCTCGGCGACCTTGGTCGACGCCTTCGCGACCTTCTTCTTGTCCTCGAGCGCGGCCGTCTTGGCTGGCTTCGCGGCTGGCGCTGCGTGGATCGGGGCGGGTTTCTTGGCGGTCATGCAATTCCTTGAAGGTGGGAGGCCAGCTGCGTTCGAAAGCCCGACGATCGAATTGCGCGCATTCGCGCGAAATTCAAGTTCGAGCTCACCGAGGGCTTGCGCGAGAAACGACTCGGCGAACGAACGGGCCCGAAGACTCGAACGAACGCCAGACCGTTGCGGGGTGACCGGTGGCAGAGCCAGCCGATTTGCAGTCCTTGCGGGTGGAGTTGGCCTTGGAATTGACCCTCGTTCAGAGGGTGGCCGGGGCCCGGAGGTGCTGCCGTCACGACGCCGCGATCGCGTAAGGCAGGATTGTATCGCTTTGCCGGGCGTCGTGTGTTCAGAGCCTGCCGAGGACGAGCGCTGCCGCGCGCTTGTCGCCCGCGGCACGCAGTTGCGACATCGAATGGTGCAGGTCGTCGACGAGGGGTTCGATGGCCGCGTCCTCGCCGTCGATCACCGCCAGCGCGGCGGCTGCCCACGGCTCGTCGGCCAGGCGTTCCCGAAGGACCGCCCAGGGCTCGGCGCCGTGCTCGGCGACCACGCGGTCGACGAAGCGGAACGCCTCGCCATGCCACCCCGGCAAGCCGCAGAGGAGGGCATGGTCCGGCGCGCTCAGGGCGTCCCACCAGGTGCTCTCGAGCAGGAGCATCCAGGCGAGCCGATCCGGTGGCTGCCGCATCACCTGCTTGATCGCGCGGCGCGGCCGGGGCGCTGGAGCGGCAGGCACGCCCGCCGCGCGCGGGCGCCCGGCATCGGCGCTGCGCCAGAGCGCGGCGAGCTCGTCGGCGGGGAGGGCGGCGCGCGATGCGATCTCGCCGAGCAGCTGGCGTTTCAGCATGCCGTCGGGCAGCGCCGACCAGAGCGGGCGCGCCTGGCCGAGAAACCGGGCCCGGCCCTCGGCGGTGGCGAAATCGATGTCCTCGCCGGCGAGCGCGATGATCTGCCGTGACAGGGGCACCGCTTCGGCGATCCTCGCTTCGAACGCCTTCGCGCCGTGCTCGCGCACGTAGGTGTCCGGGTCGTGTTCCGCGGGCAGGAAAAGGAAGCGGAAGCTGCGCATGTCGGTGGCATGCGGCAGGCTGGCTTCGAGCGCCCGGCCCGCGGCCCGCCGGCCGGCCGCGTCGCCATCGAAGCTGAAGACCACCGCCTCCGAGAACCGGACCAGCTTGTGGACATGCTCCGCGGTGCAGGCGGTGCCGAGAGTGGCCACGGCATTGCCGAAGCCGGCCTGGGCCAGCGCGACCACGTCCATGTAGCCCTCGACGACCAGCACGTGGCCGCGCCGCCGGATCTCGGTGCGCGCCTCGAACAGGCCGTACAGCTCGTGGCCCTTGCTGAAGACCGGCGTCTCCGGGGAGTTCAGGTATTTCGGCTCGCCACGGTCCAGCACGCGTCCGCCGAAGCCGATCACCGCTCCCTGCACCGACCGGATCGGAAACATGATGCGGTCGCGAAAGCGGTCGTAGCGCTTCTGCGGCGCGGCTTCCGCGCCGTTTCCGCCAGCGTCGTCGCCGTCCTGCGCCGCCGGCGCGATCACCAGGCCGCTCTCCTCGAGGAGCGGATCGTCGTAGCTGGGAAAGATGCTGGCCAGGCCGCGCCAGCCTTCGGGGGCGTAGCCGAGGCCGAACTGCGCCGCGATCTCGCCACTGAGACCGCGACCCTTCAGGTAGGCGATCGCCCGGTCGCTCGACTTCAGCTGGCGGCGATAGCCCTCGGCCGCGCGAAACAGGACGTCGGCCAGGGTCGTCTGCTTCAGCTTGTGCGCGGCCGCCTGCTCCCGATCGGCCGCGGAGCTGCTGTCTTCGGGCACGAGCATGCCGGTCTGCTGCGCCAGGTCCTTGACGGCATCGATGAAGCCCATGCCGTGGTGCTCCATCAGGAAGCCGACGGCATTGCCGTGCACGCCGCAGCCGAAGCAGTGGTATGTCTGCCGCGAGGCGCTGACCGTGAAGCTCGGCGACTTCTCGCCGTGGAACGGGCAGAGGCCCTTGTGCGTGGCGCCGGCCCGCTTCAGCTCGACCGAGCGACCGATCAGCTCGACGATGTCGACACGGGCGAGCAGGTCATGGACGAAGGCTGGCGGAATCACCGCGCCAGTCTAAATCGGCCCGCGCCGACAGGCTGGCCCGAAGCGCCGGCCGCACCTCAGACCGCGAAGTCGCCGATCTTCTTTCCGCTCGCCAGCGCGGCCTTCAGCCAGCGCGGCTGCAGGCCGCGTCCGCTCCAGGATTCCCCGGTCGAGCTGTTCCGGTATTTGGCTGCGACCTTGCCCGTGGCGCCGCCGGCTCTGGGTTTGGCGGCGGCTTTGCCGCCCAGGTCGGCCAGGCTCAAACCATATTCGCTCATCAGCGCGTGGACCTTGGCGATGGCGTCTCCGCGTTCCTGCTTCTTGGTTTGCTCGATCTGTCGCTCGAGCGCCTCTTTCTGGGCCATCAAATCATGCAAAGTCGACACGCCGAAACTCCCGGATTGAATCGCCAAGCGGCGACCGGCGGATTCTACGTGGGTTATGGCGCCGGCGGCACATAACCGGCGACCTGTTCCGCGCCGCTGCCGAACAGGAAATTTTCCATCTGCCGGGCCAGATACTGGCGGGCACGCTGGTCGGCGAGATTCAGGCGGTTCTCGTTGACCAGCATCGTCTGGTGTTTCATCCAGGCGGCCCATGCTTCCTTGCTGATCGAGGCGTAGATCTTCTTGCCGAGGTCGCCGGGGTAAGGCGCGTAGTCCATTCCCTCGGCTTCGCGCTTGAGATAGGTGCATTGGATCGTACGTGCCATGGTTGCTCCGGGCGCCTGCATTGATCGGGGGTTGGACAAATATCAGCCAAGTTTCTTCACGAATACCTGGGAGCGCCGATCCCAGTTGTATTTGCGCTTTCTCGCATCCGGCAGCCAGTCGGGCTCGGCCTGGACGAAGCCGCGCTTGACGAACCAGTGCATGGTACGGGTCGTCAGCACGAAAATACTTTCCAGGCCCATACCGCGGGCGCGCTGCTCGATTCGTTTCAATATCCGTTCGCCGTCGCCCTGGCCCTGGACCTGCGGGGAAACCGTGAGCGCTGCCATTTCGGCGGTCTTCGCTTCCGGGTACGGATAGAGGGCGGCGCAGCCGAATATCACGCCGTCGTGCTCGATCACCGTGTAGTCGCCGATATCGCGCTCGATCTCGGTGCGGTTGCGCTTGACCAGCGTGCCGTCGCGCTCGAACGGCTCGATCAGCTGCAGCACGCCGCCGATGTCGTCGGGCGTCGCCTGGCGCAAGCTCTCGAGCTTCTCGTCGACCACCATCGTGCCGATGCCGTCGTGCGTGAAGACTTCCATCAGCAGGGCGCCATCGACCGCGAACGGCAGGATGTGAGAGCGCTCGACACCGCCCTGGCAGGCCTTGACGCAGTGCTGCAGATAGAACGCGGCATCGGTTGGCTGGGTCGGCCGCGGCATCGCGGCGAGCATGCGCTCGGCATCGACCAGCGCGAGCTCGGTGTCGATCGGGCTGTCCGGGTCGGCCTGGTCCTCGCGGATGCCCGGCACCTCGGTGACGAACAGCAGCTTGTCGGCCTGCAGCGCGATCGCGGTGCTGGTGGCGACGTCTTCCATCGTCAGGTTGAAGGCCTCGCCCGTGGGCGAGAAGCCGAACGGCGAGAGCAGCAACAGCGCGCCGATGTCGATGGCGCGGCGGATCGCCACCGCGTCGACCTTGCGCACGACCCCGCTGTGGATGAAATCGACGCCGTCGACGATGCCGACCGGCTTGGCGGTGAGGAAGTTGCCGGAGACGACGCGCACGATCGCGTTCGCCATCGGCGTGTTCGGCAGCCCTTGCGAGAACGCGGCCTCGATCTCGAAACGCAGCTGGCCGGCCGCTTCCTGCGCGCTGTCGAGCGCGACCGCGTCGGTGATGCGCAGGCCGTGGCTGAAGCGCGATTCGTGGCCCTTCGAGCGCAGCTGCTCGTTCACCTGTGGCCGGAAGCCGTGCACGAGCACCAGCCGGATGCCCATCGCCTGCAGGATGGCGAGGTCCTGTGCGAACGACGAGAGCTTGCCGGCGGCGATCAGCTCGCCGGCGATCGCGACCACGAAGGTCTTGCCGTGGTACGCGTGGATGTACGGCGCCACGGTGCGGAACCACGGCACGAAGGTGTGCGGAAAGACAAGGTTCACGGGCGGGCGCGACGGCGTCGAAATGGCAGCGAGGGCGGGCCGCGATTCTGTCACGCGATGCCGTCCGGACGATTCCAGTCCAGTGGGTCGGTGCCCGGCGGAACGGAGGGCCGCGCATAGGTCGCCGGCGTGCCCGACAATCGCGCCGCGTGCCTGAAGGCGGCCAAGCGGCCGAAACCGGAATCGCGCGTTTCCATGTGCCCTGAGAAATCGGCCGGCGGTGCCGCGAAGCCGTTCTCGACGCGGCCGAGGCGCGCCGAGCACGTCGCGCGCCGTCGCCGTGGACGCCATGCTGCCGCTCCTCAGTGGGACGATCCGCCGAGGTAGGCCGCCCGGACGGCCGGATCGTCGCGCAGCTGGTCGGTCGGGCCGTGGATCGAGATCCGGCCGTTCTCGAGCACGTAGCCGTAGTCGGCGACGGCCAGCGCGGCGGAGGCGAACTGCTCGACCAGCAGCATCGTCACGCCTTCCGCCTTGAGCCGCGCGATGATGCGGAAGACTTCGGCGACGAGGATCGGCGCCAGCCCCATCGACGGCTCGTCGAGCAGCACGACGTCGGGGTTCAGCATGATGGCGCGCGCCATCGCCAGCATCTGCTGCTCGCCGCCGGAGAGCGTGCCCGCCAGCTGCAGGCGTCGCTCCTTCAGGCGCGGAAAGAGCTCGAGGGCGCGTTCGAGATCGGCATCGACGTCGCCGCGCGGCCGGCTGCCGGTGAGCCGGGGAAAAGCGCCGAGGCGCAGGTTGTCGACGACGCTCATCGTCGCGAAGACGCGCCGGCCTTCGGGCGAATGGGCGAGCCCGAGCTTGGCAATCGAGTACGACTGCATGCCGTCGATCCGCTTCCCGTGCAGGGTGATCTGCCCGGCACTGGGCGTGATCATTCCGGAGACCGCGCGCATCGTCGTCGTCTTGCCGGCGCCGTTCGAGCCGATCAGCGTCACCACCTTGCCACGCGGCACCTCGATCGAGATGCCGTGCAGGACCTGCACCTTGCCGTAGCCGGCGACCAGGTCGACGATGCTCAGCATCGTCGCGGCACCGGCGTTCGTCGCGACGCCTCCAATTGTCATTCCGGGGGCGCTCATGCCGGCAGCAGCTCCGTCGCCTCGCCGCCGAGATAGGCCTCGACGACCTTCGGATCGGCCTGCACCTGCGCCGGCGTGCCCTCGGCGATCTTCTGCCCGAAGTCGAGCACCGAGACGGTGTCGCACATGCTCATGACGACGTCCATGTGGTGCTCGATCAGGATCACCGTGACGCCGTGTTCGCGGATCTTGCGGATGAAGACGAGCAGCTCCTTGATGTCGGGTGCGGTCAGGCCGGCTGCCGGTTCGTCGAGCAGGAGCAGTTCCGGATCGAGGGCGAGGGCGCGCGCGATCTCGAGAAGGCGCTGCTTGCCGTAGGGAAGATTGCGTGCCTCCTCGGCGGAGAACTCGCCGAGGCCGACGAATTCGAGCAGGCCGAGCGCGCGGGCTTCGGCGGCGGCGCGTTCGCGCCGGTAGCGCGGCGTGCCCAAGGCGACGTCGACGAGATGGCTGTGGAAGGTATGGTGCAGGCCGACCAGCACGTTCTGCAAGGCCGTCATCTCGCCGAACAGTTGCACGTTCTGGAAGGTCCGTGCGATTCCGGAGAGGGCGATGTCCGACGAGGTCCGGCCGACCAGCGACCGCTCCCGGAACAGGAGGGTGCCCGCCGTCGGCTGGTAGATGCCGGTCAGCACGTTCATCATCGTGCTCTTGCCCGAGCCGTTCGGGCCGATCAGGCCGTGGATCGTGCCCCGCCGGACGACCAGATCGACCTCGTTGAGCGCCTTCAGGCCGCCGAACTGCATGAGCACCTTCGAGGCCTGCAGGAGCGGGCCGGTGGCACTGCTCCCGGCCGTCGTGGTCACGGCCTCGCTGCCGGCCACCGTGGCCTGCGGCACGTAGGGCGCGCGCTTGCGATCGAACGCGCTGCGCACGAAGCCGACGATGCCGTCCTGCAGGTAATAGACGACGAAGAGGGTGATGACGCCGAAGATCGACAGCCGCCAGTCGGTCATCGCGTCGAGCTTGAACGAGACCGCCGCGAGCAGGATGGTGCCGACGACCGGCGTGGCCATCTGCGCTGCGGTGCGCTTGCCGCGACGGACCGCGACCACCGCCACGGCCAGCACGATCAGCGCGAGCGCCACCGAGACGTAGCGGAAGAGCTCGACGTCGTCGAGCAGTTTCGGCAGCATGACGATGATGGTGGCGCCGAGCAGGGCGCCGGTGCGCGTCTTGCGCCCGCCCATGATGATGGCGAGCAGGAACAGCACGGTGAGCTCGAAGTTGTACGAGTTCGGCGAGATGTACTGCTCGGAGTAGGCGTAGAGGTTGCCCGCCAGCCCGGCCAGCCCGGCGCTGATGACGAAGGCGTAGACCTTGTAGCGGTAGACCGAGACGCCCATGCAGTCGGACGCGACCGGGCTGCCGCGCAGGGCCTCGAAGGCCCGCCCGAGCTGCGATCGCAGGATGCGGTGCACGACCACGAGCGCCAGCAGCATCAGCACGGCGACGACCCAGAAATACTCGCGCTCGTCGAGCCGGTGGGCGAAGAACGACGGCTTCGAGATCTTGATGCCCATCGGGCCTTCGGTGAGGAAGCTCATCTCGTTGATGAGGATCTGGATGATCGTGCCGAAGGCCAGCGTCACCATCGCCAGGTAGGGTCCCGACACGCGGAGCGCCGGCAGCGCCAGGATCGCGCCGAAGACGGCCGTGATCGCGATCGCGGCGGGCACGGTGACCCAGAACGGCGCGCCGAGCTTCAGCACCAGCACGCCGGCCGCATAGGCGCCGATGCCGAACAGGCCGGCATGGCCGAGCGAGACCTGCCCGGTGTAGCCGACGACGATGTCCAGCCCGAAGAGCAGGATCGCGTAGATCATGATCGTCTCGAGCAGGTGGATGTAGTACGGGTTGTCGATCGCCACCGGGAAGAGGGCGAGCGCGACGATCCCCACGAGGACGGCTGCAACTCGAGCAAGACCCGGCGCCCGCCGGGCCGCCCCAAGGGTGCCGGCCGCCCCCTCGGGGGGCAGCGAACGAAGTGAGCGTGGGGGCGCCATGCCTATACCTTCTTGATCGCGGTCTTGCCGAACAGACCGGAGGGCCGTACCGCGAGCACGATCAGGAGCAGCACCAGGCCCGGCACGTCCTTGTAGCCGGTCGAGATGTAGTAGCCGGTGGTCGTCTCGGCGATGCCGAGGATGACGCCGCCGACGATGATGCCCATGCCGCTGCTCAGGCCGCCGATGATGGCGACGGCGAAGGCCTTCAGGCCGAGCACCGCGCCCATGGTCGCGCCGGTCAACGTCAACGGCGCGATCAGCACGCCGGCAAAGGCCGCCGACATCGACGACAGTGCGTACGAGAAGGTGATGACGAGACCGGTGTTGATGCCCATCAGCTTGGCGGCGTCGCGGTCGTTGAAGGTGGCGACGACGGCCTTGCCGTAGATCGAGCGCCGGTTGAACACCTCCACCGCCAGCATCATCAGGATCGCGCCGCCGACCACCAGCAGCTCCATCGGCAGCACGTTGGCGCCGAACAGCTTGATCGGCGATTCCGGCAACGGCGACGGAAACTTCAGGTCGTCGCGGCCCCAGACGTTCTCGGCGACGTTGACGAAGATGATGCCCAGCGCGATGGTCGACATGATCCAGCCGAATTCCGACTTGATCTTGATCGCCGGCCGCACGCCGATGCGCTCGACGAACGCACCCTGCAGCGCGCCGAACAGGCAGACGATGGGAATCATCAGCCAGTAGTTGACGCCCTTGTTGACGAGCGTGAGACCGACCATGGCGCCGAGCATGAGCGCCGCGCCCTGGCCGAAGTTCAGCGTGTCGGAGGTCTGGAAGGTCAGCTGGTAGCCGAACGCGATCACGGCGTAGATCATCCCGAGCGCGATGCCGCTGTAGACGAGTTGGGTCAGGATGGCCATGGGTCGTGGTGCGGTGGGCGACGCATTCTGCCCGCGATGGGAAGTCGACGTGAGCGCGCCGCCGCGGGTCGACCCCGGGCGGCGCGCGGCGAGGAAGGAAAAGCTACTTCTTCGTGACCGCCATCGCGCCCTTGGCGCTCGGATCCTTCATCTGCACCTGCGACGCCTTCTTCTGGTCGTCTGGGTAGGCGTAGACGACCTTGGCGCCCTTGACTTCGCCGAACACCGGGATGTTGGCCGTGATGGCTTCGTGGTCGGTCTTGGTGAACGGCTTGCTGTACGTGGTGACGACGCCTTCGACCGGCGTCTTCAGGTCTTCCAGCGCCGCCTTGATCTTCGGGCCGTCGGTCGAGCCGGCCTGCTTCATCGCCGCGGCGAGCAGGTAGATCGAGTCGTAGCCCTGGGCTGCCGAGACCGGCGAATCCATGCGTGCGTTCTTGGGGTTGAAGGCCTTGAGGTAGGCGATGATGAACGACTGGCGCTTCGGCGTCGTCGGCTCCTGGATGAAGGTCTGCGGCATCCGCGCACCCTCGCCGCCGGGGCCGGCGTTGTCGATGTAGTTGGCCATGGCGAGCGTCCACGAGCCGATCATCGGCACCTTCCAGCCGAGCTTGGTCATGCCGTTGGCGATCTGCGCCAGTTCCGGGCCGATGCCGTAGGTGAGCACGACTTCGGCGCCCGCTTCCTTGGCCTTCAGCAGCTGGGCCGTCATGTCGACGTCCTTGATGTTGAACTTCTCGACGGCGACCGGCGTGATGCCCTTGGCCTTCAGCGCCTTCTCGAGGTCTTCGCGGCCGAGCTGGCCGTAGTTGGTCGAGTCGGCGAGGATCGCGACCTTCTTGAAGCCGCGGCGGGTGATGGCCTCCTCGACGATCATCGGCGCCTGGATCGAATCGTGGGCGGCGTTGCGGAACACGTAGTTCTCGGGCTGGTCGTCGAACTGGTGGGTGAGCACCGAGCCCGTCGCGACGTTGTTCATCACGGGAATCTTGGCTTCCTGGAAGAAGCGCTCGGACGCCAGGGCGACACCGGTGTTGATGTAGCCGACGACGGCGACGACCTTCTCCTTGTTGACCAGCTCCTGGGCGATCTGCACGCCGCGCTCGTTCTTGGCTTCGTCGTCACGCTCGACGATGGCGAGCGGCCGGCCGAGCACGCCGCCCGCCTTGTTGATCTCGTCGACCGCGAGGCGGACGCCGTCGCGCATGGACACGCCCATCGACGACGAGCCGCCGGTGAACGGGCCGTCGACGCCGATCTTGATCGGGTCGGCGGCGAAGGCGAGGCTGGTGGAAGCGGCGAGGGCGAGCGCGCCCGCGAGGCGGGTCAGACGAAGCATGGGAATCTCCATTGGGCGATGAGTGACGCCCTGGCGGCCGGCGATGGATGCTGCCGTGCAGGGCACTGCGGAGGAATTTAGCACCCGAAGAGGGCGCGCCATATCGGTGAATGCCTGAGCGCGCAGATGGTGCGAGGGCGGCCCGGATAATCGCGCCGTGCTCCCGCCGATCGAATTTCCCGAGGCGCTGCCCGTCTCGGCGCGGCGCGACGACATCGCCGCCGCCCTGCGCGAGCACCAGGCCATCATCGTCTCCGGCGAAACCGGCTCGGGCAAGACCACGCAGCTGCCGAAGATCGCGCTGCTGCTCGGCCGCGGCCGCGCCAATGGCGGTGGCCTGATCGGCCACACCCAGCCGCGCCGCATCGCCGCCACCAGCGTCGCCAAGCGCATCGCCGAGGAGCTGAAGACGCCGCTCGGCGAGGTGGTCGGCTACAAGGTGCGTTTCCAGGATCGGCTGTCGGCCGGCGCCAGCGTCAAGCTGATGACCGACGGCATCCTGCTCGCGGAGACGCAAGGCGATCCGCTGCTGCGCGCCTACGACACGATCATCGTCGACGAGGCGCACGAGCGCAGCCTGAACATCGACTTCCTGCTCGGCCATCTGCGCCAGATCCTGCCGCGGCGGCCCGACCTGAAGGTGATCGTCACCTCGGCCACGATCGATGCCGAGCGCTTCTCGCAGCATTTCGCGTCCAAGCTCGGACCGGCGCCGGTGCTGCAGGTCTCCGGCCGGCTGTATCCGGTCGAGATCCGCTACAGGCCGTTCGAGGAACGCCGTGACCACGACCTCGGCGACGCGATCTGCGATGCCGTCGACGAGCTCTGGACCGGCCCGGCCGCCGCTGGCTCGGGCGACGTCCTCGTCTTCCTGCCCGGCGAGCGCGAGATCCGCGACGTGACGGAGAAGCTGCGCAAGCACCATCCGCCCGGCGTCGAGGTCCTGCCGCTGTTCGCGCGGCTCAGCCAGCAGCAGCAGGACGAGGTGTTCGCGCCGCACAGCGCGCGGCGCATCGTGCTCGCCACCAACATCGCCGAGACCTCGCTGACGGTGCCGGGCATCCGCTACGTGATCGACGCCGGCACCGCGCGCATCAAGCGCTACAGCTTCCGGACCAAGGTCGAGCAGCTGCCGATCGAGCCGGTCAGCCAGTCGTCGGCCAACCAGCGCGCCGGGCGCTGCGGCCGCGTCGCCGACGGCATCTGCATCCGCCTCTACGACGAGGCCGACTTCAACGCGCGGCCGCGCTTCACCGACCCGGAAATCGTGCGCTCCTCGCTGGCCGGCGTGATCCTGCGCATGAAGTCGCTCAACCTCGGCGAGGTCGAGGACTTTCCTTTTCTCGAGGCGCCGCCGAAGCGCGCCATCGCCGATGGCTACCAGCTGCTCAACGAGCTCGGCGCCACCGACGACCAGAACGCGCTGACGACGATCGGCCGCGAGCTGGCGCGGCTGCCCCTCGATCCGCGCATCGGCCGCATGATCCTGGCGGCGCGCGAGCGCGAGGCATTGAAGGAGGTGCTCGTCATCGCCAGCGGCCTGTCGGTGCAGGACGTGCGCGACCGGCCGATGGACCAGCAGCAGGCGGCCGACCAGGCGCACGTGAAATTCGACGACGAGCGATCGGAATTCAGCGGCGATCTCAAGCTCTGGGACTGGCTCGAGGGCTCGCGCGGCGGCCATGGCGAGCACCGGATCTCGAGCCGGAAGCACGAGCAGGTCCTGCGCGAGAACTTCATCTCGCCGCGCCGCGTGCGCGAGTGGCGGGACGTCTATGCGCAGCTGCAGACGGTCGTCGTCGAGCACGGCTGGCGCGTCAACACCCTGCCCGCCACCTACGACCAGCTGCATCTCTCGATGCTGGCCGGCCTGCTCGGCAACGTCGGCGTGAAGAGCGACGAGGACGACTCGTATCTCGGCGCGCGCGGCATCCGCTTCCACCGGCATCCCGGCGTCAACCTGTCGAAGAAGCCGGGGCGATGGATCGTCGCTGCCGAGCTGGTCGAGACGACGCGCCTGTACGGGCGCGGCATCGCCAACATCGATCCGAAGTGGCTGGAGCAGGTGGGCGGCCATCTGCTGAAGACCCAGCTGCTCGACCCGCACTGGGAGAAGAAGGCCGGCCAGGTCGTCGCGCTCGAGCGGGCGACGCTGTACGGCCTCGTGATCTATGCGAACCGCAGGATCGACTTCGGCACCATCGATCCGGTGGCGGCGCGCGAGATCTTCATCCGCGAGGCGCTGGTCGCCGGCGAGTGGGAAACCAAACTGCCGTTCGCGGCGGCGAACCGCAAGCTGATTGCGCAGGTCGAGGAGCTCGAGCACAAGTCGCGCCGGCAGGACGTGCTGGTCGACGACGAGCTGATCCAGGCGTTCTACGAGCAGCAGGTGCCCGCCGAGGTGCACAACGCGCAGACGTTCGAGCGCTGGTACCGCGCCGAGATCAAGCGGCAGCCGAATCTGCTGCTCCTGACGCGCGACGAGCTGATGCGCCACGAAGCGGCGGGCATCACGACCACGGCCTTCCCGAGAACGATCCGCCTGGGCGGCATCGATTGCGCCGCGGCCTACCTGCACGAGCCGGGCCAGGCGCGCGACGGCGTCAGCGTGACGCTGCCGATCTACGCGCTCAATGCCGCCAGCGAGGAGCGCTGCGAGTGGCTGGTGCCGGGAATGTTGAAAGACAAGCTCGTGGCGCTCGCCAGGACGCTGCCGCAGCGGCCACGTTCCCGTCTCGTGCCCTTGCCGGAGTACGCCGATCGCTTCATCGGCCGCCACGCCTTCGGCAGCGGAAGCCTCGTCGACACGCTCGTCGCCGATGTCCGCACGGTCACGGGGATCGAGCTGAAGCGGGCCGACTTCAAGCACGAGCAGCTGTCGCCGCACCTGCTCATGAACATCCGCGTCGTCGACGAGCACGGCCGTCAGCTCGGCGAATCACGGCATCTGGCGACGCTCAAGGCCGAGCTGGGCGTGCAGGCGCGCTCCGCGTTCCAGGCGCTCGCGACCTTGCGCCTGCCGGAGACGGTCGGCGCGTCATCGGCACCGAGCCGGCCGGCGCCGGTGGTTGCGGATGCGAATCGCGGCGGTCCGTCGCGTCGCCCATCGGCCTCGCCCGCGACTCCTGTCCAGGACGCCAACGACATCGCGCCCGCCGCAGCGCGTTTCACCGCCTGGACCTTCGGCGACCTTCCGGAGCTCATGGAAGTGAAGAAGGCCGGCCAGTCCCTGATCGGCTATCCGGCGCTCATCGACAAGGGCACGCACGTCGAGATCGAGGTCTTCGACGAACCCGACGCCGCCACCGAGAAGCACCGCGCCGGCCTGCGTCGTCTCGTCGCCCTGCAGTTGCGCGACGCGCTCAAGTATCTCGACAAGAACATTCCCGATCTGCAGAAGATGACGGTGGCTTTCATGCCGCTCGGTAGCAGCGACGAGCTGAAGACGCAGATCGTCGACCTGGCGCTCGACCGCGCCTTCCTCGCCGAGCCGTTGCCGACCGACGCCGCGGCGTTCGCGCGGCGCCTGGAGGAAGGCCGCGGCCGCCTCACCCTGATCGCCGGCGAGGTGGCGCGCATGGCGCTGGCGATCCTGGTCGAGTACACCGCGGCGCTGAAGAAGCTCAAGGACGCGCGACCGTCGAAGGAGGCCGCGGAGGACATCGCCGCGCAGCTCGACCGGCTGATCCGCAAGCGTTTCCTGGCGGCGATTCCATGGGTCCGGCTGTCGCAGGTGCCGCGCTACCTGAAATCGATCGTCATGCGCCTCGACAAGCTGCGCGCCGATCCGGCGCGCGACGCCGCGCGTCTCGCCGAACTGCGGCCGCTCGAGCAGCGTTACGCGAAGAAGCTCTCGGAGCGGCGCGGCTCGCGCGACGAGAAGCTCGACGAGTTCCGCTGGTGGCTCGAGGAGTTGCGCGTCAGCCTGTTCGCGCAGGAGCTGAAGACCCCTCAGCCGGTGAGCGTGAAGCGGCTTGAGAAGATCTGGGCCCAGTCGTTCGCTTGACCGACGACGCATCCGCGAAGGACAGACCGATGGCGACCTTTGGAATCGGCAGGCTGCTCGGCCGCACGTCCAGGCAACAGGAGTGGACGGTGATGCCGGCGTCTCCCCAGGACATCGATGCCGTGATCGGGCACTGCCGGCGGCTGGTCGGACGTCGCGCCCTGATGGCCGCCGGGGTCTCCGTGGTGCCGGTGCCCGGCATCGACTGGCTCACCGACATCGCCGTCCTGATGAAGCTGATCCCGGACATCAACCATGCGTTCGGCCTGACCGAGCAGCAGGTCGAGCGGCTGTCACCGGACCGTCGCCTCGCCGTCTACAAGGCGATCTCTGCGGGCGGCAGCGTGCTGATCGGCAAGCTGGTGACGCGCGAGGTCGTGGTGCGCGTGCTGCGTCTCGTCGGCGTGCGGCTGACGGCGCAGCAGGCTGCCAAGTTCGTGCCGATCGCCGGCCAGGCGGTCTCGGCCGCACTCACTTATTCTTCGCTCCGCTACGTTTGCGAGCAGCACATCCAGCAATGCGTCGCGGTGTCGCGGCAATTGCTGCTCGCGGCGCCGGTCACCGCGATGGAGGAGACGACATGACAAGACTCGGATCGGCACGGGCCATCGGCATTGGCATCGGTATCGGCATGGTCGCCATGCTGGGCGGATGCTCGGACTCGCCCACGCCCGCGCCCGAATCGGCGGCGGTGCTGTCGAATGCGCGCATCGTGCGCATCGTCGAGAGTCCCGATCGCAGCGACGCCGACCGGCGTGCCGACGCGCGCCGGAAGCCCGTCGAGGTGCTCGCGTTCATCGGCGTGCGGCCGGGATCCGTGGCGCTCGACCTGAGCGCCGGCGGCGGCTACACCACCGACCTCCTTTCGCGTGCGGTCGGCCCCGGCGGCCGCGTCTACGGCCAGAGCGCACCGCCTGTCGCCCGGCCGGCTCCGGCCATGTCCGAGAGCGGCGCCATGCCGGCCGCGGCCGCGTCGATGCCGGCCGGCCCGCCGCGCACGACCGCCATGGCGCTGGCGGAGCGTGCCAGCCATCCCGCGACCGCCAACATCGTCTCGGTGGTGTTGCCGTTCGAGGCACCGATCCCCGCCGAGGTGGCGTCGAACGGGCTCGACCTCGTCACCCTGATGTTCGACTACCACGACCTCGGCCACATGGGCGTCGATCGCGACGCCATGAACCGGGCCGTGTTCGCCGCACTGAAGCCCGGCGGTCACTACGTGCTCGCGGACCACTCCGGTCGCCCCGGCACCGGCATCTCCGAATCGGGCACGCTGCACCGGATCGAGGAGGCGTTCATGACCAGGGAGATCGAGGCCGCCGGTTTCAAGCTGGTCGCGACCGGCAACTTCCTGCGCAACCCGGCCGATCCCCGCGACCGCAACGTGCCCGAGCCGCTGATGCCGAAGGACGAGTTCTTCCTGAAGTTCGTCAAGCCCTGAGGTTCGGCGCGCCGTCGATGACGATGGCGCGGAAGTCGTTGACATTGGTCAGCGTCGGCCCGGTGACCACCGAGTCGCCGAGGCGCTGGAAGAAGCCGTGGCCGTCGTTGTCCTCCAGGCTGCGCCGCGGGTTCACGCCCATCGCCCACGCGCGGGCCAGCGTGTCGGGCGCGATGCAGGCGCCGGCGATCTCCTCGGCGCCGTCGACGCCGTCGGTGTCGCCGGCCATGGCGTGCACGCCGGCCAGGCCGTCGAGCGCGATCGCCAGCGACAGCAGGAACTCGACGTTGCGGCCGCCGCGGCCGGAGCCCTTCAACGTCACCGTGGTCTCGCCGCCCGAGAGCAGGACGCATGGCGCACCGAACGGCTGGCCGTGCACGACCACCTGGCGGGCGATGCCGGCCATCGTCTTGCCGAGGTCGCGGGCTTCGCCTTCGATGCTGTCGCCGAGGATGTACGGCACGTAGCCGGCACCTCGCGCGACGCGTGCGGCTGCCTCGAGGGCGATCTGCGGCGTGGTGACGAGGTGCGTCTCGCTGGCCGCGAGGCGCGGGTCGCCCGGCTTGACGCTTTCGCCCTCGCCGCTCGCGAGCAGCGCCCGCACGGCGGCCGGCACGACGATGCGATAACGCTCGACAATCGCCAGTGCGTCGGCGCAGGTCGTCGGATCGGCCACGGTCGGGCCCGAGCCGATGTCGACCGGTGAATCGCCGGGCACGTCGGAAATCAGGAGGGTCACGAGCCTCGCAGGATGGCAGGCCGCACCGAGCCGGCCGCCCTTGATGGACGACAGGTGGCGGCGCACGCAGTTCATCTCGGAGATGGTCGCGCCGCAATTCAGCAAGGCGGTGTTGACCACTTGCTTGTCGGCGAGAGTGAGGCCGGGTCCTGGCGCCACGAGCAGCGCCGAGGCGCCGCCCGACATCAACGCGATCACGAGGTCGTCCGCCGTCAGGTGAGAGACCACTTGGCGGATCCGTTCGGCGGCCAGAAGCCCGGCTTCGTCCGGCACCGGATGGGCGGCCTGCAGGATCTCGATGCGTTCGCACGGCACGTCGTAGCCGTACCGCGTCAGGACGATGCCTTCGAGCGGCCCGTCCCAGTGGTTCTCGAGCGCACGCGCCATCGCCGCCGACGCCTTGCCCGCCCCGATGACGATGGTCCGGCCCCGGGGTCGCGCGGGCAGGTGCGGCGGCAGGCACAGGTCGGGCTGCGCCGCGGCGATCGCGGCGTCGAACATGGCGCGAAGCAGTGCGCGGTGGTCGGTGTGGCCCGTGTCGATCATGGGTGAGGCGCGATGCGCGTCGATCCGCTCATCGGTCGAGCGCCGGGCGCTTCGGATCGAAGCGCCAGCCGGGGATCAGGAATTGCATGGCCGAGGCGTCGTCGCGGGCGCCGAGGCCGTGGCGCAGGTAGAGGGCGTGCGCCTTCTCGACCTCCGCCATGTCGAGCTCGACGCCAAGGCCGGGCGTGGTCGGCACCGCGATGCGGCCGCCGACGATGCGCAGCGGCTCCTTCGTCAGGCGCTGTCCGTCCTGCCAGATCCAGTGCGTGTCGATCGCGGTGACGCGGCCCGGTGCGGCAGCGCCGACATGCGTGAACATGGCGAGCGAGACGTCGAAATGGTTGTTCGAATGCGAGCCCCAGGTGAGGCCCCAGTCGCGGCACGTCTGGGCGACGCGCACCGAGCCGGCCATGGTCCAGAAGTGCGCGTCGGCGAGCGGGATGTCGATCGACTGGAGCGACAGCGCATGCGTCAGCTGGCGCCAGTCGGTGGCGACCATGTTGGTGGCCGTCGGCAGTCCGGTCGCGCGTCGGAACTCGGCCATCACCTCTCGTCCGGAGAAGCCGTCTTCCGCGCCGCACGGGTCTTCCGCGTAGGCGATGACGCCGCGCAGGTCGCGCATGAGGCGGATCGCATCGGCGAGCAGCCAGCCGCCGTTCGGATCGATCGTGATGCGGGCCTGCGGAAAGCGTTCGTGGAGCGCGGTGATCGCGGCGATCTCGTCGTCCGCTCGCAGCGCGCCGCCCTTCAGCTTGAAGTCGTCGAAGCCGTAGCGCTCGCGTGCCGCTTCGGCGAGGCGGACGATGCTCTCGACGCTCATCGCCTTCTCGTGGCGGAGCCGGAGCCAGGCGTCGTCGGCATCGCGGTCGCGTGCGTAGGGCAGGTCGGCCAGGTCGGGGTCGCCGACGTAGAAGAGGTAGCCGAGCACATCGACCGCGTCGCGCTGCTGGCCTTCGCCGAGCAGCGCCGCCACCGGCACGCGGAGGTGCTGGCCGAGCAGGTCGAGCAGCGCTGATTCGACGGCGGTGACGGCGTGGATGGTCGTGCGCAGATCGAAGGTCTGCAGGCCCCGACCGCCGGCATCGCGGTCGGCGAACGCGCGGCGCATGTCCTGCAGCAACGCCTGCAGCGAGCCGATCGACGCGCCGACGACGAGAGCCCGCGCATCCTCGAGCGTCTGGCGGATCTTCTCGCCGCCCGGCACTTCGCCCACGCCGATGCGGCCGGCGCTGTCCTCGACGATCAGCAGGTTGCGCGTGAAGAACGGACCGTGCGCGCCGCTCAGGTTGAGCAGCATCGAATCGCGGCCCGCGACCGGGACGACCCGCATCGAGCGGACGACCGGCGTGCCGGACACCTCGCTCGCGACGGCGCCGGTCATGACGACGCACCCGCCGCAGCGCTGCGGCGGTA
This sequence comes from uncultured Burkholderiaceae bacterium, assembly GCA_964657365.1. GTDB lineage: Bacteria > Pseudomonadota > Gammaproteobacteria > Burkholderiales > Burkholderiaceae_C > Schlegelella_A. The sequence continues at coordinate 2,587 of CAZZVH010000009.1, read as the reverse complement.
CGATCCGAGTACCTCTCTGCGAGTCATTCGACTTCCCCTTCGACGATGCTGGACACACCTGCGACCCCACTGGCAGCCGCGCCGATCGCGAGCACGGAGCCGGTCGCACGCGCGCCATTGACGATCCGCATGCATGCGCACGACAACGTCGCCATTGTCGCCAACGACGGCGGCCTGCGCGCCGGGACGCGGCTGGCCGGAGGCCTGGTGCTGCGCGACACGGTGCCGCAAGGACACAAGGTGGCACTGGCCGACATCGCCGAAGGCGGCGAGGTGCGGCGCTACGACGTCGTCATCGGCCACGCCGCCAAGGCCCTGGCCGCCGGGAGCTGGGTGCACGAGCGCGTGCTGCGCATGCCGCCGGCGCGCAGCCTCGACGGGTTGCCGATGGCGACGGTCCGGCGCGAGCCGATGCCCACGCTCGACGGACACACCTTCGAAGGCTTCCGCAACCGCGACGGGTCGGTCGGCACGCGCAACATCCTCGGCATCACGACGACGGTGCAATGCGTCGCGGGCGTGGTCGACTTCGCCGTCCGCCGCATCAAGGAAGAACTGCTGCCGCGTTTCCCCCATGTCGACGACGTGGTCGGGCTCGAGCACAGCTACGGCTGCGGCGTCGCGATCGACGCCGTGGATGCGGTCGTGCCGATCCGGACGCTCCGCAACATCGCCCTCAATCCGAACTTCGGCGGCGAGGTGATGGTCGTCAGCCTGGGCTGCGAGAAGCTGCAGCCCGAGCGGCTGATGCCGCCCGGAACCATCGCCTTGGTCGACCAGCGGGAAGCGGCAGGCTCCCCGGGCACTCACGGCACCGACGCGGCGCTCGACGTCGTCTGCCTGCAGTCCGAGCACCACGTCGGCTTCATGTCCATGATCGATTCGATCATGGCCACGGCCTTGCCGCATCTCGAGCGGCTCGACGCGCGCCGGCGCGAAACCGTGCCGGCGAGCGAGCTGGTGGTCGGCGTGCAGTGCGGCGGCAGCGACGCGTTCTCCGGCGTCACCGCGAACCCCGCGGTCGGCTTCTGCAGCGACCTCCTGGTTCGGGCCGGCGCCACGGTCATGTTCTCCGAGGTGACGGAGGTGCGCGACGGCATCGATCAACTCACCTCGCGTGCCGCGACGCCTGCGGTGGCCGAGGCGATGATCCGAGAGATGGCCTGGTACGACGCCTATCTGGCCCGCGGCCAGGTCGACCGGAGCGCCAACACGACGCCGGGCAACAAGAAGGGCGGCCTGTCGAACATCGTCGAGAAGGCGATGGGCTCGATCATCAAGTCGGGCACCGCGCCGATCTCCGGCGTGCTCTCGCCCGGCGAGAAGGTGCGGCAGAAGGGCCTGATCTACGCGGCCACGCCGGCCAGCGATTTCGTCTGCGGCACGCTGCAGCTGGCGGCCGGCATGAACGTGCACGTCTTCACCACCGGCCGCGGCACGCCCTACGGTCTGGCCGCCGTGCCGGTCGTCAAGGTGGCGACGCGCAGCGAGCTGGCCAGGCGCTGGCACGACCTGATGGATCTCGACGCCGGCCGCATCGCCACCGGCGAAGCGACGGTCGAGGAGATGGGCTGGGAGATGTTCAGGATGATCCTCGACGTCGCCAGCGGCCGCAGGAAGACGTGGGCCGAGCACTGGAAGCTGCACAACGCGCTGGTGCTGTTCAATCCGGCGCCGGTGACCTGACCGTCCGGCTGCCGCAGGCTCAGGCGGCGCGTTGTCGCGCGCGGCGCAGCCAGCCGAGGCCGTCCGAGGTCCGCGCGGCCGGCCGGTATTCGCAGCCGATCCAGCCGTCGTAGCCGAGTTCGTCGATCACGCCGAACAGGTAGTCGTGGTTGATTTCGCCGAGATCCGGTTCGTGACGCTCCGGCACGCCGGCGATCTGCAGGTGGCCGACGCGCCCGGTCGGCAGGTAGGCGCGCAGCTTCATCGCGACGTCGCCCTCGACGATCTGGCAGTGGTAGAGATCCATCTGCACTTTCAGGTTCGGCGCACCGACCTCGGCCACGATCGCATGCGCATCGGCCTGGCGATTGAGGAAGAAGCCGGGGATGTCGCGCGTGTTGATCGGCTCGATCAGCACGTCGACGCCGGCGCCGGCCGCTCTGGCCGCAGCCCACGCGAGATTGGCCAGATAGGTCGGGCGCAGGTCCGCCGGCGCGGTTCCCTGCGGCACGAGGCCGGCCATCACATGGAGGCGCGGGCAGTGCAGGGCGGTGGCGTACCCGAGCGCGCGCTCGAAGCCGCTGCGGAATTCCGCTTCCCTGCCGGGCAGGCAGGCGATGCCGCGCTCGCCTTGCGTGAAGTCGCCGGGCGGCGCGTTGAAGAGAACTTGCTGCAAGCCGTGCCGTGCGAGCGTGGCGGCCAGGGTCTCGGCCGGCCACTCGTACGGAAACAGGAACTCGACCGCCTTGAAGCCGTCGTCGGCAGCGGCGGCGAAGCGATCGAGGAACGGATGCTCGACATACATCATGCTGAGATTGGCTGCGAAGTTCGGCATCGTTCCTGTTCCCGTCGGAGTTACCAGCGCGCGCCGAAGTGCACGCGCAGTTCGTCGATCCGCGCCGCCGACAGCGGCGCCAGATCG
>CAZZVH010000008.1:0-20788 GCA_964657365.1 uncultured Burkholderiaceae bacterium | reverse complement strand
CCAGCGGTGAGGACGGGCAGTCCAATTCGAACGACGCCATCGGGGCCAGCACGTAAACCTCGTCGAGCTCGAGGCGAGCCAGCAGACCGGCAGAGGTGGCCGAGCAGGTGCCGCCGTCGATGTAGCGCCGCCCACTGATCTCCATGGGCCGGTACCAGGCGGGTATCGCGCAGGAGGCCATGACGGCTTCGGACACGGTGGCCTCGGGGGCGCCAGGCGCGCCGAAGACGATGCGGCGGTCGCCGCGCTCTACGCGCTGAAGGGCCGGCCGACCGGTCATCCGCTGATCGTCCACGTCGCCGATCGCGCCGGTGTCGAGCGCTTCGCCGACCTCGTCTCGCCGCTGGCCGAGCGCCTGTTCGACGCGTTCTGGCCCGGGCCGATGACCGTGATCGTGCGGCGCCGCCCCGGGGTCGCCGACGCGTCCGCGGCAGGCCAGGCGACGATCGGCCTCCGCTGCCCGGCCGATCCGGTCGCCCACGCACTGCTGCGCGCCTCCCGTGACGCCGGTGTCGCCGGCATCGCCGCGCCGAGCGCCAACCGCTTCGGCCGCGTCAGCCCGACCACGGCACGGCACGTGGTCGACGAGTTCGGCGCCGAGTTGATGGTGCTCGACGGCGGCGCCTCGCGCCTCGGCATCGAATCGTCGATCGTCGACTGCTCTGGCGCCCACCCGGCGCTGCTGCGGCCCGGGGTGCTGACCCGCGAGCGCATCGAGGCGGCGCTGGGCGAGGCGCTCGCGGAGCCGGGCGCGGCCGCGCCGCGCGCGCCGGGCACGCTCGCCTCCCACTACGCACCGCGCGCGACGGTGCGGCTGATGGAGACCCGGATGCTGCATGCGGCGCTCCAGGTGCTCGGCTCGGAGCCGATCAGCCTGGCGGTATATTCCCGGTCGGTCCCGTCGGGAGTCGCCGTCGGCGCCCGACACCGGCGCATGCCGGCCCGGCCGGAACAGGCGGCGCACGAATTGTTTTCGGTGTTGCGCGAACTCGACGGCGAGGGCGTGCATCTCATCTGGGTCGAGGAACCGCCGCCGGGCCCGGAATGGGAAGGCGTGCGGGACCGGCTCAGCCGCGCCGCGGCGGCCTGACACTGCGCTGCCGAACGTTCGCCGGCCATTCCGGCCGCGTCTTCCCCGAATCCTGGAGTTTCCCGAATGCGATCGAAAGTGAATGAACCGCACCGCGCCGTGCTGGCCTGCAGCCTGCTGCTCCTGGCCGCGCTGGTGTCGTCGTGCGGCGGCGGTGGCACGCAGCAGTCGACCTTCGTGCCGACCCGGATCATCGCGTTCGGCGACGAGACCAGCGTCCTCGACGACTCGCTCTCGCCCGGCAACGGCAAGAAATACAGCATCAACGGCACGGTGTCGAGCACCGACCCGACGGTCGACTGCTCGTTCAACCTGATCTGGATCCAGTCGGTCGCGCTCCACTACGGCCAGACCTTTCCGCAATGCATCGGCAGCGTCGTCGGCGCCTCGAACAACCGGATCCGGGCTTTCTTCGGCGCCACCGCCTTCGACCTGGCGGCGCAGATCGACGCGCAGCAGAACGAGAGCGGCCTGAAGTCCGGCGATCTCGCGACCGTGCTGGTCGGCGGCAACGACGTGATCAACCAGTACCTGCAATACCCGACCGTCGGCGAGCCGGCGTTGACCGCGGCGGTGCAGGCGGCCGGCGCCGAGGTGGGGCGGCAGGTCAATCGTCTCGTCACCTTCGACGTGCGGGTGATCGTGTCGACGACCCCGGACGTCGGCTACACGCCGTTCGCGATCGCCGAGCGGCTCAATCATGTCGACACGGACCGGCAGGCCATGCTGCAGCGGCTGAACCTCGCCTTCAACTCGTCGCTGCGATCCACGATCGTCAACGACGGCCGCCACATCGGCCTCGTGACGATGGACGAGCTGGTGGAAACGGTGGGCAAGTTCACGCCCATCAACGGCTTCATCGATTCGACCGATGCGGCCTGCGATCTCAACCAGTCGCAGCTGGTGCCTCCGTCGATCCTCGACTGCACCAACTTCACGCTCGTTCCCAACGCCAACGCGACCAACTTCCTCTGGGCCGACGACCGCCACCTCTCCTACGGCGGCCAGCTCTCGCTCGGCAACCTCGCCATCAACCGCCTCGAGGTCAATCCGTTCTGAGCGATCGCGCTACGGGCGGTGAGGCGCGCGGAACGGCTGCACGTCGGCCGCGACCCAGTCGGTGATGGCTTCCAGTGCCGGCCTCGCGGCACTCGCGTTCGGGTGGTTGACGATGGCCACGACGACGTAGCGCCGGCCGGAATCGGCCAGCACGTAGCCGGCGACGCCGACGACGTCGCGCAGCGAGCCGGTCTTCAGGTGCGCACGGCCGGGCGCGCCTTTCGCGTTGCGCAGGGTGCCGTCGACGCCGGCGACCGGGAAGGAGCTCATGAGCTCCGGCATCACCGGGCTGGCCCAGGCTGCCTGCAAGGTCTTGCCGAGGGCGAGCGCACTCAGGCGGGAGTCGCGCGAGAGGCCCGAGCCATTGACCACGACGGTGCCGGCCGAGGCCCGGCCGATGCGTTCCTGCAGCCATGCCAGCACCAGGGCCCGCGCCGCCTCGGGCGTGCCGGCGCCGCGCTGCGCCACCGCGAGCGTCAGGAACAATTGCTGCGCCATGACGTTGTTGCTCAGCTTGTTGATGTCGCGCACGATCTCGGCGAGCGCCGGCGAGCGCAGCTCGAAGCTCGGCGGCGTGGTCGGGGCGACGCCGTCGCGAACGACGCCGTCGAGCTTGCCGCCCGCCTCCTTCCAGAGGCCGACCAGCACGCGCTCGTTGTAGCTCTTCGGATCGACGTAGGCGATCGGCCAGATCTTCTCGCCGCAGGCGCCCTGGAAGACGCCGTGCAGTGCCACCCGGGCGGGGTCGGCGATGTCGCCTTGCAGCGCCCCCCGCCAGTCGTCGCACGGGCCGGCGACGAGCGGGACCGTCGCATCGGCGCGCACGCCGGCGAGCGGCGGATCGACGCTCACGACGGCGACGCCGCGCGCCGGATCCGGCGTGATCGTCATCAGCAGCGCCCGGTAGTTGAGCAGGAGCGCATCGGCGCCGGCGTTGTAGGGCCGCAGCGGCTCGCCGTCGAAGTCGGCCGGGTTGAGGTCGCCAGGAACGAAGGCCGAGCGGTCGAGCACGATGTCGCCACGGATCTCGCGGATGCCCGCCTGCTGCACCCGCCGCAGCAGCAACCAGATGCGCTCGAGCACCAGCTTCGGATCGCCGCTGCCCTTGATGACCAGGTTGCCCTCGAGCACGCCGTTGGCGATCGGCCCCTGCAGCCAGACGGGGGTCGCCCACGTGTAGGCGGGGCCGAGCAGGTCGAGCCCGGCGAAGGTGGTGACGAGCTTCATCAGCGATGCCGGATTGGCCGGCTTGTCCGCCTGCCAGGTCAGCCGGGGCCGCGAAGCGTCGACTTCCGAGACCCAGGCGACCATCGCGTCGCGCGGCACGCCGGCCCGATGCAGGGCGGCGTCGACGCTCGGCGGAAGGACGGTCGCGGATGCGGCGTGCGCAACGAGCGGAGCCAGCAACCACACGAGGGCCGCCGTCGCGATCGCCAGGGCGGCGCTCGCTGGACGACGGGGCGCGCGCTGGCACATGGCAGGAATCATCGCACGCGCATGGTGCCGGCCGGCCGCCGCTAAACTCGTTCGATGGCGCCGCGGCAGCACTACGTTCCCGGGCCTGCATGACGACTTTGCTGGCCTTCGACACCGCGTCCGAACGCATGACCATCGCCCTGTCGCACGATCAGCGAACCTGGTCGCATGTCGCTGCCGGAGGCGCCCGGGCGTCCGCGACGCTGATCCCGGCGATCCTCGCGTTGCTGGCCGAGGCGGGGCTGACGCTGTCCGCCGTCGACGCCATCGGTTTCGGCCGCGGCCCGGGCGCGTTCACCGGCCTGCGCACGGCCTGCGCCGTCGCCCAGGGCCTGGCGTTCGGCGCAGGCAAGCCGGTCATCATGATCGACAACCTGCTCGCCGTCGCCGAGACCGCGCGTGCGGGCCGGGCGGCGTTCCGTGTCTGGGCGACGATCGACGCCCGCATGGACCAGATCTACGCCGCCGAGTACGCCTTCAGCGACGACCGCTGGCACGTGCTGCAGGAGCCGATGCTGACCGATTGCGAGCGGCTCGCCGAACGATGGCGATGCGCGCCGCCGTCGGCGGTCGCCGGCGATGCGCTGGGCGTCTTCGGCGCGAGGCTCGAGACCGCTGCCGCCGAACGCCTGGGCGATGCGCGGGTCGAGCCGCGGACACTGATCGAGCTCGCCAGCCGCGCCTGGCACGACGGCGCCGTCGTCGACGCGGCGTCGGCGCTGCCTCTGTACGTGCGCGACAAGGTCGCGGAGACGACACTGGAACGCGAGGCCAGGCGTTGAGCGCGAACCCGGTCCAGGAGCGAAGCCGCTTTCCGGGCACCGGCCTGCGGCAGATGACTCTGGCGGCGCTCGACGGCGTGGTCGCCCTCGAGGAAGCTGTCTATCCGTTCCCCTGGACGCGCGGCAACTTCGTCGATTCGCTCGCGGCCGGCTACATCGCGTGGACGCTCAACGGCCCGAGCGGCGAGCTGATCGCCTACAGCGTCGCCATGCGCGGAGCGGCCGAGTTGCACCTGCTCAACATCACGGTCACGCCGGTGGCGCGGCGGCGCGGCCATGCGCGCCGGCTGCTCGGCGAGCTCGTCCGGCAGGGCCGCAGCGAGGGCTCGGAAACGCTCTGGCTCGAAGTGCGCGCCAGCAACGACGTCGCCCAGGCGACCTATCTCGCGCTCGGCTTCGTCCGCGTCGGCGTGCGCCGCGGCTACTACCCGGCGCCGGCCGGCACCCGCGAAGACGCGGTCGTGATGAGCCTGGCGCTGGATCGCCCGGAAGGCTTCGATGCGCTGGACTGAGCGTCAGCGCGCGATGCTCGCGGAGATGGGCCTGCGGCCGTGGTTCCGCGACGACGGCGAGCTGGCGGTGGCGGAGGGTTCGCCCGATGTCGCCGCCGATGCGTCCGGCGCCGCAGTCGCTGCGAAGCCTGACAGCGATCGAGCCCGCCTGCCGGCCGCCGCACCGAGCGTCGCGCCGCCGCCGATCGTCCGGGTCGATGCGGCACCGTCGAGCCTCCAGCCTTCGGGGGCGCCGGCCCACGCCGGCTGGCTGATCGTCGGCGGTCCGCCGGAAGTGGTCGCCGAGGCATCGCGCGCCGCCGTCGAGGCGGAGCAGGACACGCTGCTCGCCAACATGCTGCGTGCCATCGGCGTCTCGCTCGCGGCGGACGACCCGGCGGCCAGGCCGGTGCAGGTGCGGGCCGGCGCGCCGGAGATGGACGACCTCGATCGCCTCCATGCCCAGGTGCAGCCGCGCTGCGTGCTCGCGCTCGGCCGCGCTGCCGCGACGGCGCTGCTCGGCATCGACGAGCCGCTCGGTCGCCTGCGGGGCCGCGCGCACGCTTGGCACGGCGTGCCCGTCGTCGTGACGTTCCCGCTCGCCTACCTGCTGCGCAACCCGGGCGAAAAGGCCAAGGCCTGGCTCGACCTCTGTCTCGCTGCCGCGGCAGCCGACGCACCGGCGGCGCCGTGAGCCGGCGTCAGGCCTTCTTCGGCCGTTTCCAGTTGGCGTAGCTCGATGGCCGGGCCCTGGCCACGGTGAGCTGATCGGCAGGTGCATTGCGCGTGATGGTCGAGCCGCCGCCGATGGTCGCGCCGGCGCCGATCTCGACCGGCGCGACCAGCACGACGTTGCTGCCGACGTGGGCGTCGGCGCCGATGGTGGTGCGCCACTTGTTGGCGCCGTCGTAGTTGGCGGTGATGCTGCCGGCGCCGAAGTTGACGCGCTCGCCGATGCTCGCGTCGCCGATGTAGGCCAGGTGGTTGGCCTTGGCGCCGGCACCGAGCGTGGCGTTCTTGATCTCGACGAAGTTGCCGATGTGCACGCCCGCACCGAGTTCGGCGCCGCCGCGCAGGCGCGCGAACGGGCCGACGACGGCGTCGCTGCCGATGCTCGCGCCGAGCGCCTCGCCGTCGATGTGCGAGAAGGGACGGATCGTCGCGCCGGCGGCGATCCGCGCGTTGCGCACGACGCAATGGGCGCCGACGCGCACGCCGTCGCCGAGCTCGACCCGGCCCTCGAAGATGCAGCCGACGTCGATCTCCACGTCGCTGCCGCACGCGAGCTCGCCGCGCAGGTCGAAGCGCGCCGGGTCGGCCAGGCGCACGCCTGCCTGCAGCAAGGCCGCCGCCGCATCGCGCTGGTAGCGGCGCTCGAGATCGGCCAGTTGTGCCGCGCTGTTGACGCCGAGCACCTCGGTCTCGCTCGCGGCCGCGCTCGAGACGATGGCCGTGCCTTCGGCGAGCGCCAGCGCGACCACGTCGGTCAGGTAGAACTCGCCCGCCGCGTTGTCGTTGCGGAGCATCGACAGCCACCGTCGCAGCGATGCGGTCGGCGCCGCCATCACGCCGGTGTAGACCTCGCGGATGACGCGCTGCGCGGCCGTCGCATCCTTCTCCTCGACGATGGCGCCGATCGCCCCGTGGCTGTCGCGAACGATCCGGCCGTAGCCCGTGGCGTCGGCCAGCGCGATCGTCAGCAGCGCCAGCCGGGCGCCGCCGCTCGCGTCGACGAGCGCGCGCAGCGTCTCGGCCCGCACCAGCGGGACGTCCCCGTTGAGGACGAGCGTCGTGCCGGCGTCGTCGAGCAGCGGCGCGGCCTGCTGCAGGGCGTGGCCGGTGCCGAGCTGCGGCTCCTGCCGCACGAACGACAGGCCGTCGGCCGACACGCTGCGCTCCACCTCGGCGGCGCCGTGGCCGGTGACGACCACCGTGCGCGAAGCACCCAGGCCCGCAGCGGCGCCGAGAACATGCTGCAATAGATGTCGACCGGCCAGTGTGTGCAGGACCTTCGGTCGCTCCGAACGCATCCGCGTGCCCTTGCCCGCTGCCATGATCACCACGTTCAACGCCATGCCGCCATCCGTCTCGCACCGCACTCGGTGGCGGCTGCCGATTATCGCGGTGCTCCTGACCGTCTCGGCCATCCTGTCCGGTTGCGGCATGGCGACCAGGATCGCGTACGGCCAAGGGCCGTCGCTCGCCTTCCGCTGGCTCGACGGCTACGTCGATTTCAACGATGCCCAGTCGCTGCGCGTGCGCGGCGCGCTCGACGAATGGTTTCGCTGGAACCGGCGCACCCAGCTGACCGACTATGCCGACCTGCTGGCCCGGGCCCAGGTCGAACTGGCGGGCGACATCTCGCCGGAACGCATGTGCAGCTGGGCCGACGAATTCCGCGCGCGCTTCCAGACCGCGGTCGACCATGCGGCGCCCGCCATCGTCGAGCTGGCGCCGACGCTCACGCCGCAGCAGATCGCGACGATCGAGACGAAGTACGCCTCGCGCAACGAGACCTACCGGGACGACTTCCTGCAGCGCGACCCGGAGAAGCGCCGACGTGCGACGCTCGAGCGCGAGGTCGATCGCGACGAGCAGTTCTACGGCCGGCTGGACCGCGCCCAGAAGGACATGGTCGCGCGCTCGGTGACGGCTGCGCCGGCAGCAGGACCTGCTCGCGACGCTGCGCCGCCTCGCCGCGGCGCACCCGACACCCACCGAGGCGGACGGGGAGTTTCGAGCCTACCTGCAACGGCTCGACCGCTCGCCGCGCGAAGACTACCGACGCTATTCGCTGCGCCTGATCGACTTCAACTGCGCCGCGGCCTCGACCCTGCACAACGCGACCACCGCCGAGCAGCGCCGCCACGCCATCGAGATGCTGCGCGGCTACGAGCGCGACCTGCGCGCCCTCGCCGCCGACATGCCGGCCTGATCGCCGGCGCGGCATGTCGACGCAAGCCGGCCGGTGCTAGCTGTTGCCGAGCTGGGTGCGCACCGTGTGTCGCTTGCCGTCGACCCCGTTGGGGAAGTCCTTCAGGGCGGCGCTGAACATGGCCGGCAGCAGCCGTGCCACGTCGCTCGAGCTGCCGTCGCTGTTGGCGCGGGCCTCGAACAGCGGTTCGCCCGAGGCCTTGTCACGGATCAGCACCGCGGCCTCCCGCTCGTAGTAGGGAAAGCCGTCGTTCCACGACGAATAGCCGTAGCGCCAGCCCGGACCCCAGGCGGGACCCCAGAGCGGCCGGCCGTAGCGACCGTAGAAGAACGGGCGGCCGTACGGGCCGGCGCCGTACCAGAGCGGATCGTCGAACGGCGAGCGCTCGAGCTGCGTCATCCGAACGCCTAGCTGGATGGTCACGTCGGGCGCCGATCCCGGCGCCGCGGCGACGAAGCCGGCGCCCTCGACGGCCGGGCGGGCGGCGTCTTCCAGCATCTGCGCCTGCTTCGGATCGGCCTGCTGCGACGGCAGTCGTTCGAACGCGTAGGTGGCGGGCGCGCGGCCGGCGGGCCACTTGCCGAAGCTGGACACATCGGTGTCGACGGCATTGAACGCGGCACAGCCCGTCAGCGCCACGGCGGCGAGGCTGGCAGCGGCGGCAGCGACGAGGGAAGGAATGGATCTCACCATGGCGAATCTCCTCCGGTGAAAGGTTGCGGCCCGAAGGCGATCGGCATGCCTGCGACATCGTCGGCCGGATCGACATCGTCGAACGCGCGGTCGCCGTCCGGATCGGGCACGCCGTCGGGTTGGAGCGTTCCGAACGGGAACAGGTTCCGGTCCATCAGGTGCGACGCGTCGACGTGGCCCATCGCCCGGAAGATGCGCTCGATCCTGCCCGGCTGCTCGCGCTCCCAGTCACGCAGCATGCCGGCGACGCGGACCCGTTGCAGGTTGGTCTGGCTGCCGCACAGCGTGCAGGGGATGATCGGATAGGCGCGGTGCCTCGCCCAGCGGGCGAGGTCGGCTTCGGCGACGTAGGCGAGCGGGCGGATCACGACGTGCCTGCCGTCGTCGCTGACCAGCTTCGGCGGCATCCCTTTCAGGCGGCCGCCGAAGAACATGTTCATGAAGAAGGTCTGCACCATGTCGTCGCGATGGTGGCCGAGGGCGATGCGGGTCGCGCCGATCTCGCTGGCGACGCGGTACAGCACGCCGCGGCGCAGCCGCGAGCACAGGCTGCACATGGTCTTGCCTTCCGGCACCAGGCGCTTGACGGTCGAGTAGGTGTCCTGCTCGACGATCCGGTGGGCGATGCCGCGCGCGGCCAGGTAGGCGGGCAGCACCTCGGCCGGAAAGCCGGGCTGCTTCTGGTCGAGGTTGACGGCGACGATCTCGAACGGCTGCGGTGCGCGCCGCTGCAGCTCGACGAGGATGTCGAGCAGCGCATAGCTGTCCTTGCCCCCGGAGACGCACACCATCACGCGGTCGCCCGATTCGATCATCGAGAAGTCGGTGATCGCCTGGGCGGCCTGACGGTGCAGGCGCTTGGCGAGCTTGGCGATCTCGACGCTGGTCTTCGCACCGGCAGTCGCCGCACTGCTGGCGAGGTCGGGAGTGATGAGGCTGGGAGACACGATTTCTACAATGCGCGCGTGCACGCCGACAACGACCGACGCAGTGTATCGGCGGCGCTCGTCGCGCGGATCGGTGCGGCCGTCGACCGGGCGGGCGGCTGGCTGCCGTTCAGCGCCTTCATGGCGATGGCGCTCTACGAGCCCGGCATCGGCTACTACGCGAGCGGCCGCCGCGTCGTCGGCCGGATGCCGCAGGGCGGCAGCGACTTCGTCACCGCGCCCGAGCTGTCGCCGCTGTTCGGCCGGGCCCTGGCGCGGCAGGTCGCCGAGGGGCTGGACGCGAGCGACAGCGGCGACGTCTGGGAATTCGGCGCCGGCTCCGGCGCGCTCGCCGCCGAGCTGCTGGACGCGCTCGGCGACCGTGTCCGCAGCTACGCGATCGTCGAGCTGTCGGCGCCGCTGCGCGAACGCCAGCGCGTCGCGACGGGCGGCGACCCACGGGTGCGCTGGCTCGATGCCTGGCCGGACACGATCTCGGGAGTCGTGGTCGGCAACGAGGTGCTCGATGCGATGCCGGTCGACCTGCTGCATCTCGACGGTGCGAGCTGGTTCGAGCGCGGCGTGGCGCGCGACCCGGCCCGGGCCGATGCCTTCGCCTGGGCCGACCGGCCGACCGAGCGGCGCCCGCCGCTCGACGCCGGCTTCGGCGCGGGCGCCACGACCGAGGTGCACCCGCAGGCGGTCGCCTTCGTCGCCAGCCTGGCCGAGCGCCTGCGGCGCGGCCTCGCGCTGTTCGTCGACTACGGCTTTCCCGAGGCCGAGTACTACCACCCGCAGCGCGCGGGCGGCACGTTGATGTGCCACCGTGCGCATCGCTCCGACACCGATCCACTGGCCGACATCGGCGAGAAGGACATCACCGCCCACCTCGATTTCACGGGCCTGGCGCTGGCGGCGCAAGATGCCGGCCTGGACGTCGCGGGCTACACCTCGCAGGCGCGCTTCCTCATCAATTGCGGCATCGGCGAGCTGCTCGCGACGGCGACGCTGCGCGAGCGCGCCGACGCGCAGAAATTGCTCAACGAGCACGAGATGGGCGAGCTGTTCAAGGTGATCGCGTTCTCGCGCGGCATCGAGATCGAGCCGCTGGGCTTCGCGGCTGGAGACCGGCGACACCGGCTGTAGGCGGGCGGCGTCAGGTGCCTTCCGGGGCTCGGTCGAGCACCTGCAGCGCGGCTTTGCGGGCGGCGTGGATCGCCTGGCCGATGGCCGGTCCGGCCAGCCCGCGGGCGGCGGCGTCGGCCGCGATCGTGGTGGCGTCGACCGCCTGGATGCGCTGCAACGCGTCGAGCAGGCGCGGCCGCTGCGGGTAGGGCGACGTCTCGAGGCCGAGCCTGCCGCGCGCGTCGCATTCGCACGCCAGCAACATCTCGGCGAAGCGGTCGGGCCGGCGCAGCGCATCGCAGCGCTCGAGCAGGCGCAGCAGGGCGTCGGCGCCGAACTCGCCGCTGCGGTGCACGTTGCCGTGCTCGCGCGCGACGACCTCGGCGATTGCCCGGCAGGCGTTGTCGACCCGCAGCCGGTCGCTCAGGCTGCGCGCCAGCGCGACACTGCGCGCCTCGTGGGCGATGTGCCTGGGCAGGACGTCGGCCGGCGTCGTGCCCTTGCCGAGGTCGTGGCAGAGGCAGGCATAGCGCACCGGCAGGCTGGCGCCGAGGCGCGCCGACATGTCGAGCACCATGAGCAGGTGCGCGCCGGTGTCGATCTCCGGATGGTGGGCGGCCGGCTGCGGCACGCCGAACAGCCGGTCGACCTCCGGAAGCACGCGCTCCAGGGCGCCGCAGGCGCGCAGCACCTGAAGCATGCGCGACGGCGTCGCTTCCATCAGGCCGCGCGACACCTCGCGCCAGACGCGCTCCGGCACCAGCGCATCGGCTTCGCCCGCATCGACCATCGCGCGCATCAGCGCCTCGGTCTCGGGCGCGACGTGGAAGTCGGCGAAGCGGGCCGCGAAGCGGGCGACGCGCAGGATGCGCACGGGGTCTTCGGCGAACGCCGGCGAGACGTGCCGCAGCGCCCGTGCCGCGAGATCCCGGGCGCCGTTCCAGGGATCGACCAGGCTGCCGTCGGCCAGCTCGGCCATCGCGTTGATGGTCAGGTCGCGGCGCTGCAGGTCCTGCTCGAGCGTGACGTCGGGGGCGGCGTGGAAGGCGAAGCCGTGGTAGCCGGGCGCGGTCTTGCGCTCGGTGCGCGCCAGCGCGTATTCCTCTTTCGTCTCCGGATGGAGGAAGACCGGAAAATCGGCGCCCACGGCCATGTAGCCCAGTTCCAGCAGCTGCTCGGGTGTCGCGCCGACGACGACCCAGTCGCGGTCCTGGACCGGCAGGCCGAGCAGGCGGTCGCGGACCGCGCCGCCGACGATGTATGCGTCCATGGTCGAGCGTAGCGCATGGCTACGCGGCGCCTTGGCGCTGCCAACGGACGAGCCGACGGCGCGTCGATCGATCAGCGCGTGCGGTAGGGCTCGTCGTCGGCGATGAAGTCGTGCTCGGCGAGCGCGGCGGCTTCCCATGCCCGGAACGACGGCAGTCCGAGCACATGGTCGACGTAAGCCCTGGCGCGCGCTCCGACTGGCAGGCCGTAGGTCCGGATGCGCGTGCAGACCGGCGCGAAGTACGCGTCGGCGATGCCGAACCCGGCGCCGAACAGGAACGGGCCCCCGCTGGCGGCGAGCGCCTCGTCGAACATCGCGTCGATGCGCCGCACGTCGCGCCGGGCGGCGTCGTTCCCGGCCAGCGCGCGCTGCCCGGCATCGGCGAGCGACGCTTCGATGTTCATCGGGAACGCGTTGCGCAGGGCGCCGAAGCCGCCGTGCATCTCGGCGCAGAGACTGCGCGCGCGGGCACGCTGCTTCGGGTCGGCCGGCCAGAGGTGCTTCTGCGGAAACGCCTCGGCCAGGTACTCGGCGATCGCCAGGCTGTCCCAGACCGCGAAGCCGTCGTCGACGAGCAGGGGCACGCGACCGGTCGGCGCGATCGCCAGCAATGTCGTCTTGAAGGGCGACCCGTCGGCCCAGTCGAGCCGCAAGGTGCGCTCCTCGAACGGGATGCCCGCCTGCGTCATCAGCAGCCACGGCCGCAGCGACCACGACGAGTAGTTCTTGTTGCCGATGTAGAGCTGCATGGCCTGCCTCGCGAAGCGTCGGGACCGCATGCTAGTGCGACGGCACGGCGACCGCGATGATCGTTCGGCAAGAGCCGATGCGCGTCACGCATCGGCCGCGAACGCTTGGATTCAGTCGCGCCGTGCGCGCGCGCGCCAGGCCTCGAGCCGGGCCTCGCCGGAGACATGCCCGAGGTAGCGCGGCGCCACCGCGTCGAGCGGCGTCGGCTCGATGCCGAGGCGCTCCAGTCCGGGCATCCTGCCGCTCGCCACGTTGGCGACGCGCATCGAATCGATGTTGTCGCGCGACATCAGCGGCGTGCCGGGCAGCATCTCCATGAACAACGCCTGCATCCGGCCGAGCGCGGCCGGCAGTGCCAGCACCGGCCGATGCGAGCCTGACCACGTGCCGGCGGCCCGGACCAGCTCGCCGAGCGTGTAGACGCGCGGGCCGCAGCACTCGATCGTCATGCCGATGGTGCCGGGATCGTCGATCGCGCGGACGACGGCGCTCGCCACGTCGTCGACCCAGACCGGCTGGAAACGCGCGTCGGCACTGGCCAGCGGCATCACCGGGAAGATCGACTGCAGCGTCGCGAACAGGTTGAGGAAGCGGTCGCGCTCGCCGAAGATCACCGAGGGCCGCAGGATCGTCACGTCGAGGCCGGAGCTCTTGAGCACCTGCTCGCCGCGCGCCTTCGAGCGCTGGTACCGGCTCGGCGCGTCGAGCGCCGCGCCGAGCGCGCTGACATGCACGACGCGGCGCACGCCCGCCGCGTTGCACGCAGCGGCGAGGCGGGCCGGCAGGCGGACGTGGACCCGCTCGAACTCGGCCTCGCTGCCGTGCAGGATCGCGACCAGGTTGATGACCACGTCGGTGTCGCGCAGCATGCGGGCGAGCACCGCTTCGTCGTGGACGTCACCGCAGGCGACCTCGACGGTGGGAAGCAGCTGCAGGTGGCGGACGCGGCCGAGGCGGCGGCTGGCAACGCGGATGCGGCCGTCGGCGCCGCCGGAGCGTTCGACCAGCTTCTCGCAGACGCTGCGCCCGACGAAGCCGGTGGCGCCGAGGATCAGGACATTGCGCAGCATGGAGTCGGTTCTTGCGTGGCCGGCGCGACGCGGCCGGCGAGCGGCGATTCTCGCCGAGCGGCGCGCCACGACGTCAGGGCAGGTCCTTGTCGAGCGGGTTCGGGTCGGCCGGGCCGATCGGGCGGCCGAGGCGCGCGCGGACCGTCGTGCCCTGGCCGCCGAGCAACGCCGCGTAGTAGGCCGAGTTGCTCAGCACCTTCTTGACGTAGTCGCGCGTCTCCGGGTAGGGGATGCTCTCGGCCCAGATCGCGGCATCGAGGGTCGGGCCGTTGCGCCACTGGCGCGGCCGGGCCGGGCCGGCGTTGTAGGCGGCCGCCGCCATCGCCTGCGAGCCGTTCAGGTCGTCGAGCACCAGCTTGAGGTAGGCGGCGCCCAGGCGCAGGTTGGTGTCGCGGTCGCTGATGAGCGAGGGCGAGTAGGGCAGGCCGATCTTCTTCGCCGTCCACTTCGCGGTGGCCGGCATGATCTGCATCAGGCCGCTGGCGCCCACGCCGGAGCGGGCGTCCATGACGAAGCGCGACTCCTGGCGGATCAGCCCGTAGACGAACGCCGGGTCGAGGCCGATCTCGACGGCACGGGCGGTGACGTCGCTGCGCAGCGGCGTCGGGAAGCGCTGGTCCATGTCGATCTCGGCGCGCGTCTTGTCGCTGGTGCTGATGCAGCGGTCCCACACCTCGTGGTCGCAGGCCAGCTGCGCCGCGGCCAGCAACTCGCGGTCGGCGAGGCCGCGGACCGTGAAGTTCCATTCGCGCACGCCTTCGTTGCGCAAGCCGATCGAGATCAACGCCAGCGCGCGGACGAAGCCGGGCTGGGCGGCGGCCGCGTCGCGCTCCGCCTGGGTCAGCGGCGCGGGCCGGGGCGGCAGCATCTGCGGCTGGCCCAGGTCTTCGGCCGCCAGCTGGCCGTAGAAGCTCATCTGCCCCGAGATGCCCGCGAGCAACGCGCGGCCCGACGCGCGCATCGCCTCGCCGTCCTGCGAGTCCTTGGCCAGCGCCTGCATGCCGCGCGCCTTCCAGTAGACCCAGGCGGCGTCCTTCTGCTCGGCCGGCGTCATCGCGTCGATCGCCTGCATCACCTGCTGCCAGCGCGGCCGGCCGTTGTCGGCGCGCAGGCCGGAGCGCACCTTCCAGGCGAGCATGTCGTCGGTCGGATCGATCTCGTGCGTGCCCTTGCGGTCGGCCCGCTCGGCGCGCAGGAACTGGTCGGCGGCCTCGGGCTGCAGCCTGACAGCCGACTGGCGGGCGACGCTGGCCCATGTCCAGGCCGACAGGTCGGCCGGCAGCGCGCGCTCCCAGCGGCCGCCGAGAAGGGCGATCGCTGCATCGCCGTCGCTCACGGCCAGGCGGCTCAGGGCCACCGAGGTCAGCTCGGCGTCGGTGCGGTTGCCGGCGGTCGCCTTCTTGGTCAGGTAACGGGTGGGGCTGTCCAGGATCTCGCCGAGCGCCGCGGCGACTCCCGGGCCGAGCAGCCCGGCGGCCTGGCGGGCGGCCCGCGGCCGGTTCGCCTCCATCGACAGGCGCACCTTCTTCCACACCTGCGCCGCCGGCAGCTGCTTCGCGTCGAACAGGGTCGAGGCGAGCAGGGCGCAGCCGTCGTCGCCGTCCTTCTGCGCCAACCAGGCGGCGATGCCGGCGTCCTTCACGTCCTTGCCCGCCACCTGGTCGGCGACCAGCGCGTAGCAGGTGACCTCGCGGTCGTCGTTCATCCGGAAGCGCGGGTACTCGGCGGCGAAGTCGGCCCAGTCGCGCCGCTTGCCGAGCTCGAGCAGCCAGTCGTTGCGCAGGCGGTCCTCGACGTAGCTGCCGCTCCAGCGTTGGTCGAAGGCGAGCATCTCCGGCTCGCCGGCGTCGCCGATGCGGTTGGTCAGCTCCCAGTAGTCGACCCACATCGCCAGCGGATTGCGCTCGGCGGCGGCCTGGGCGCGCAGCGCGGCCAGACGCGGCGCGTCTTTCTTCCGGAAGGCTTCGCGGGCATCGACCAGCGTGGTGCTGGCGCCTTGCGCGACGGCGAGTCGCGGTGCGGCGAAGGCGGCGAGGGCCGCGAGCACCAGGCATCCCAGCGCGGCGGCGCGGCCGAAGGGCCGGGCCGCACGACGGGGACGCGCGCCCGGCTCATATACTGTCTCGCACTGCCGGTCGGCCATCGATCGCATCGCTTTCGTCACTTGCTGCATCCGCATCATCCGCGTTCTTTCCAGTCGTGACCGACGCGCCCGCCAAGGCCCTGCCCGATCCGCTGCGCGCAGCACGCCGCGCGCTCCGGCAGGAGCTGATTTCGCAGCGCGAAACGTTCGTCGTCTCGCCGGGATACGCCGCCGCCGCCTCGGCTCTTTCCGAGGCACTCGTGACGGCCGTTGCCGAGCTCGAGCCCGCCTGCCTGGGGCTCTACTGGCCCTTGCGATCGGAATCTAACGCGGCAGGCATGCTCGCCGCCGACGCACGAACCGCCGATATCTCGCTGGCCCTGCCATATGCACGGCGCAGGCCGACGGCGATGGAATTCCGCCGCTGGGACGGATCGGCGCCGACCCTGGCCGACGAATGCGGCATCGGCACCGGCGCGGGCGCGGCCGTGCTGCCGGACGTGGTGATCGTGCCCTGCGTCGGCTTCACCGCCGACGGGCACCGTCTCGGCTACGGCGGTGGCTACTACGACCGCTGGCTGGCCGCGCACCCGCAGGTCACGGCGATCGGCATGGCCTGGTCGTTCGCCGAGATCGACGCGGCGACGTTCGCGGCGCAGCCGCACGACATTCCGCTGGCCCTGATCGTGACCGAGCGCGGCGCCGTCTAGCCGCGTTTCCGACGCCGACAGTCAGGCCTTCGGCTGCTTCGCGGCCGGCGGTTTCCGGACGTGCGCAAGCGCCTGGACCGCGGAGCGCGTCTTGGTCGCTTCTGCCGCCACCCAGGCGCAGAACTGTTCGACTTCCGGCCGGCCGCGGCTCGCCGGCGCGGCGACCATCCAGTAGGAATAGGGGCTGCCGATCCGGCCGGCGGCGCCGAACGGCTCGACCAGGTCGCCGCGCTGCATCGCCTCGAACACCAGGGGCACGCGGGCCAGCGCCACGCCGTGGCCGGCCAGCGCAGCCTGCACCTGCTGGTAGGTGAAGTTCAGGTAGAGCCAGCGGCGCGGCTGCAGGTCGGGCAGGCCCTGCCGGGCGAGCCAGTGCCGCCAGCTCAGGAATTCGGTGCTGCCGCGGTCGTCGTCTTCCTCGGCGAGCGTGTGGTTGGCCAGGTCGGCCGGGCGCGACAGCGGCGGCGCCTTGCCCTGCTGGATCCGTTCGCGCAGGCCGCGGCTGACGACCGGCGTGAGCGTTTCCTGGAACATCTCGGTGCCGTCCTTCGGCGCCTGCCCGGGGCTGCAGTAGCGCAGCGCGAGATCGAGCTCGGGATCGTCGAGGTCGACCAGGGCGTCGTGCGCGGAGACGCGAATGTCGATGTCGGGGTGCGCGCGCTGGAATGCCTCGATGCGCGGCAGCAGCCACAGCGAGCCGAACGATGCGAAGGTGGCGACGCTGACGCGCTGACGGCTGCGCTTGCTCCGGATCTGCGCGACGCCGGCATCGAGCCGCGCCAGCCAGGGCTCGACGGTGCGCAGCAGCACCTGCCCGTCGGGCGCGATCTGCACATGGCGGGTGCCGCGCAGGAACAGGACCGCGCCGAGCTCTTCCTCGAGCCCCTTGATCTGCCGGCTGATGGCCGACTGCGTCAGATGCAACTGCTCCGCCGCGGCGTTGAAGCTGAGCAACCGGGCGACCGCCTCGAAGGCGCGCAGGTTGGTCAGCGACAGCGGTCGACGAGAGGTGGCATTCATGCGTTGGGCGACTGAATCGACACGATGGATCTCATTGGATTCTACGGAAGCGGAAGCGCAAGATCGGTGTCTGAACGGAAACGATCAATCATGATGAATACGCAACATTCCACGCCTCCAGCCAGCGCCCGGTCGGCTGCCCTCGAGCTTGCATCCGGCAAGGTGGTCGCCCTGGGCCGCAGCGGAGGCGACATCTCGGTCATCGCCGGCCGCGTCTGGCTGACCAGCTCGGGAGACATCGACGATCACGTGCTCGCCGCCGGCGAGGTGCTCCAGGTGGGCGCCGGCGGCACGCTGGTCGAGTCGTGGAACCGCAACGCGCCGGCGCTGATCGCCTGGCACCCGAAGAGCTTCGGGCAGCGGTTGCGGGAGCGCTTCACCGGAGCCGCCTGAGCGCCGGAAGTCGTTCCGCCTCTTGCACAATGCGCCGAGCGTCGCCGCGGGCGCGCGCAGCATTCGAGAGGACACGAGGCCGATGGCAGCGAACCCGGACGCGGACCGCGCGATCCTGCGCAAGAAGCTGGTCGCCACGCGCCTGGCGATGACCGATCGCCTCGAGCGGGCCGTCGAGTTGCAGAGCGCCCTGCGCGTCTGGCTGGTCGGCCGGAGGGAAACGTCGATCGGCGCCTACTGGCCGATCAAGGGCGAGTTCGACCCGCTGCCCGCCCTCTACCGCTGGACCGAGGGCGACGACGACGGCGAGATGCGGCGCATTGGCCTGCCGGTGGCCGACCGGGACACCAAATCGTTGCGCTTTCGCGTCTGGTACCCGGGCTGCGAAATGGAGCTCGACGCCTACGACATCCCGAAGCCGAAGGACACCGACGAGTTCGCACCGCAGATGTTGATCGTGCCGTGCCTGGGTTTCGGCCCGGGCGGCGTGCGCCTCGGCTACGGCGGCGGTTTCTTCGACCGCACCCTGAAGGCGCTGAACCCGCGGCCGGTGACGGTGGGCGTGAGCTTCACGCACGGCTTCCTGCCATTCCTGCGCGCCGAGGCCGACGACCTGCCGCTCGATGCGCTGATCACCGAAGACGGTGTCATGTGGCAACGGCCCTGACGCGGGACGCCAGCACCGACCAAGGCTTCAGGGAGCGGCCAGCCGCCGGCAGAGCTCGAGGGCGAGCGCCGACTGGTTGAGCGTGTAGAAGTGGATGCCGGGCGCGCCGCCTTCGACGAGCCGCCGACACATGCGCTCGACGACGTCGAGCCCGAAGGCGCGGATCGACGCGGTGTCGTCCATGTAGCCCTCCATCTTCAGGGCCACCCAGCGCGGGATCTCGATGCCGTCGCGCAGCGCGAACTGGGCGATCTTGGCGTAGTTGTGGAACGGCATGATGCCGGCCACGATCGGCACCTCGACGCCGAGCGCGCGCACTTCGTCGACGAAGTGGAAGTAGGCGTCGGCGTTGAAGAAGAACTGGGTGATGGCCGAGTCGGCGCCCGCCTTCACCTTGGCCGCGAAGTGCTCGAGGTCGCGCTTCGCATAGCGCTGCTGCGGGTGGTACTCCGGATAGGCGGCGACCTCGATGTGCCAGTCGCGGCCTTCCTGCTCGCGGATGAACGCGATCAGCTCGCTGGCATAGCGGAACTCGCCGGCCGTCGCCGTGCCGCTCGGCAGGTCGCCGCGGAGGGCGACCAGGCGACGGATCTTCTGCGCGCGGTAAGTGCCGAGGATCTCCGAGATGCTCTCCTTGGTCGAGCCGATGCAGGACAGGTGAGGCGCGGCTTCCTGGCCGAGCGCGGCGATGTCGGCGACAGTCGCGAGCGTCTTGTCGCGGGTCGCTCCGCCGGCGCCGTAGGTGACGCTGAAGAACTCCGGCGTCGCCTCCGAGAGATCGCGCACGACCGTCTTCAGCTTCTCGCTGCCGACCGGCGTGTTGGGCGGAAAGAATTCGAAGCTGACCGGCACCGGCAGGTGCAGGCCGCTCACGATGCGGCTCCGTCGGCAGCCGCGCGTGCGGCGCGCAGGAAGAACTCCCGATTGCCGTCACCGCCGTCGATGGCGCTGGTGAACCAGTCGCGCACGACGAGACCGTGGTTGGCGCAAGCCTTGCGCAGCTTCGCTTCGACGTGCCCGTAGGCGGCCGGAGACTTCACCAGCCCGCCCTTGCCGATGTCGACGCGCTGCAGTTCGAACTGCGGCTTGACGAGCAGCAGCAGGTCGCCGCCCATCAGCGGCAGCATCGCCGGCAGCACCAGCGCCAGCGAGATGAACGACAGGTCGCCGACGATCAGGTCGAAGGTCGGCACCGGCAGCTGCGCCGCCTCGAGATGGCGTGCGTTGACACCTTCGAGCACGGTCACGCGCTCGTCGGCAGCGATGCGCGCGTTGACCTGGCTGTGCCCGACCTCGACGCCGACCACGCGCGCCGCGCCGCGCTGCAGCAGCACGTCGGTGAAGCCGCCCGTGCCCTGGCCGATGTCGAGGCAGGTCATGCCGGCGACGTCGATGCCGCAGCGCACGATCGCGGCGTTGAGCTTCAGGCCGCCGCGCGAGACGAAGCGCAGCTCGGAATCGTCGGTGACCTCCACCTGGCAGTCGTCCGGCAGCTCCTCGCCGGCCTTCCTCGTCACCGCCCAGGCGGCGGGCTCGATCCGCCAGCGCACGGCGCCGCCGGCGATCAGCCGCTGCGCGGCCGAGCGCGTCGGCGCCAGGCCGCGCTGCGTCACCAGCTGGTCGGCGCGCATCGCGTCCTCCTCACCGGATGACCGCTCGACGATCAGTAGCGATACGTGTCGGGCTTGTACGGGCCCGCCTTGCTCACGCCGATGTATGCGGCCTGCTCGTCGGTCAGCTCCGTCAGCATCACGCCGACCTTCTTCAGGTGCAAACGCGCGACCTTCTCGTCGAGGTGCTTGGGCAGCACGTAGACCTCGCCGACCTTGTAGTGGTCCTTGCGCGTGAACAGCTCGATCTGGGCGATCGTCTGGTTGGCGAAGCTCGAGCTCATCACGAAGCTCGGGTGGCCGGTGCCGCAGCCGAGGTTCACCAGGCGGCCCTTGGCCAGCAGGATGATCTTCTTGCCATCGGGGAAGATCACGTGGTCGACCTGCGGCTTGATCTCTTCCCACTCGCACTGCTCGAGCGAGGCGATGTCGATCTCGTTGTCGAAGTGGCCGATGTTGCAGACGATGGCCTGGTCCTTCATCGCCGCCATGTGCTCCCAGCGGATCACGGCCTTGTTGCCGGTCGTGGTGACGAAGATGTCGGCCTTGTCGGCGGCGTACTCCATGGTCACGACCTTGTAGCCTTCCATCGCCGCCTGCAGGGCGTTGATCGGGTCGATCTCCGTCACCCAGACCTG
>CAZZVH010000007.1:0-20996 GCA_964657365.1 uncultured Burkholderiaceae bacterium | reverse complement strand
CCAGCGTTCGTAAGTCTGTGCAGCGGGACCGCCGAGAAAATCGATCCAGCGCTGAGCGACGGCATCGACCGAGAAAGCACGCGCGCGTTCGCGGCCGTTGACCACGAACGTCTCGTAGAGCCCCGGCTCTGCCCGGAACCTCGCGATCGCACGGAGCGCATCGTCGGCCGTGCTGACCTCGACGTAGTCGAGCTCCGAACGGCGCAGGTCCCGGAACACCGGTTCCGGCCCGAGCAGCGCGGGCACGCCGGCCAGCCACGCGTTGACGAGCTTGCTCGCCGGCTTGGTGAGTGCGTCGTCGCGCGTCAGGTTGCGCGCGGCGAGAACGAGGTCGACGTCGCGGTAATCGTTCCAGGCGACGCTGTCGGCGCCTTCACGACCGTGGATGCGGAGCCGGACGCCGAGCCCGAGCAGGGATGCTTCGAACGCCGGTGTCCTGAAGCGCGGATCGAGGTTGTTCTCGCTGCCATAGAAAGCAAGCGTCTCGATTCGCGTGCCGCGTTCGACATGGCGCGGCAGCAAGGCGGGCTGCGGCCAATGCGGAATGCAATGTCCCAGGCCCGCCGCGGCCTGCAACCCGTTCTGGACGACGCGCAGCTGGCACAGGGCCGGGTCCGGGCCATCGGATCGCGCGCCGATATAGAAGGTGTCGGGCCGGTAGTCACGGATGCCGACGTCGAGTCCGCTGACGACGCACATCTGCCCGGGCACCGGCTGCGTGGCGAGATGGACATTGTCGACACGGCCCCGGAGCTGGAGATAGGTCGAGACGATCCAGCAGTCTTCGTTGGTGACGATGCTCGCATGCAGGTCATCGACCGAGGCATGGCCCGGCGCCCGCCGTTCCGCGTCGAGCAGGGCCCGCCACTTGTCGGCGTGGCGGATCAAGAAGTGCACGTCGTGCGGCAAGCGAGACGTCACGTCTGCACCTGCAGCGCGTGCCGTCGGCGATCGAGTTCGCCGATGGCGGCCTGGAAGGAGGCTTCGCGACCCAGGATCGATCGGCGCCACGCGCGACAGGCCCCGCTCGCCCGCGCATAGGCATCTGCGTCGTCGGACAGGCGCATCAACGCGTCGACATAGCTGGCAGGGTCGTCGGTGGTCGCGAGGATGACGGCGCCGGCATAGAGCTCGCTCGCGGGCACCACGGGGCTGGTGACCACCGGGCGGAGCAACAGGATCGATTCGGCGACGACCTGCGCGAAGCCTTCGCTGAAGGAACTGCGCGTCGGCACGACGCACACGTGGGCGTCTTCGTAGCGGCGCAGCAACTCCGAGCGATCGAGGCGCCCCCACAAGGTGACGACACCCTCGAGCTTTCGCTGACGAATCGCGTCGGCAATGGCGGCCGCCTGGGATCCCCCGCCGCAGATGTCGACATGGAAGCGGCCGGGTGCAGCGCCCTCAAGCGTGGCGGCGATCTCGATCAGGTCGAGCACGCCTTTCTCGACTTCGAGTCTGCCAGCGAAGACGATCCTGAAGGGACGCGCGTCGTGGCTGCGAACGTCCGCTGCCGGAAATTGCGACTCGGCAAAGCTCGGCCGGAATTCGATCGTCCGCGCCCGTGCCGCCTCGTTGAGCGCGGCGAGCTGTCGGCCGATGGCGCCGGACACGGCGAGCGTGAAAGGCGGCCGGTGCGACGACCACCAGGCCGTGTCGCGCGGGCGCGCGGGCATGAAGCCTTCAGGCCAGAGGCTGTTGTGCAGGATCGGCACGACGTCGGCGCCGCTGCGCAGGACGACGCGCGCCACGTCCCACGAGACGACGCCGGAGGTGAGCAGGACGAGGCGCGGCCGGTGCCGCAGCGCCCAGCCGAGGATGCGGAATGCATACCAGAGCAGGCTCAGGTGATAGCCGATC
Source organism: uncultured Burkholderiaceae bacterium (assembly GCA_964657365.1). Classification (GTDB taxonomy): domain Bacteria; phylum Pseudomonadota; class Gammaproteobacteria; order Burkholderiales; family Burkholderiaceae_C; genus Schlegelella_A. Next base: position 19,136 of record CAZZVH010000007.1, on the reverse strand, counting down.
TTCCGGATCCTCAGCATGCGCCGCGGCCTGCTTTCGACGCGGATGCCGCCGGCCTCGCGCATCGCTCGCCCCGGACCATAGCTGATGGCGAGAAGCGACAGCCCATGGTCGCGGCAATACGAGAACAACTGCGACGAGTACGTGACGGCGGTCTCGCTGGCGTGCTCGACCTCGCCTCGCCAGCTGTCGAACGCGGCGACGATGTCGCCGGGGCCTTCGACGTACAGCACGTCATAGCGCATCGACGCGCCCCTCGGCACCGCGCATGGGCCTGGCCGTCGCAGGCACGCCGACGGCGACGCTGTCGTCGGGCACGTCCGAGACGACGACGGCGTTGGCGCCGATGCGCACGTTGTTGCCGATGCGGATGCGACCGAGCAGCTTGGCACCGGCGCCGATGTCGACGTTGTCGCCGCACACCGGCGCGCACGGGTCGTCAATGCGTGCCAGCCCGACCACGCAGCCGGTCCGGATGCGGCAGTCGTTGCCGAAGCGCGCATACCCGCTGATGACGATGCCGCCAAAATGGTCGATCACGAAGTTGCTGCCGACCACGACTTCGCAGGGCATCTCGATGCCGGCCGCGACCTCGACGAACTTCTGCAGCAGCAGGTAGAGCGGGTAGAGCAACTGGCGAACGATGCGGGGGCGCAGCGCGATGCGCCAGCGGCCGAACCGGTACACGGCCATCGCCCAGAAGCCCTGCGCGCCCCAGCGGCGGCCGTGGGCATGGAAGTCGGCGCGGACGTTGTCGAACATGTGGTCAGCGGGTCGGCTGCCGGCCGGCGTGCGTCGCCATGAACACCGTGCCGCTCTGCCGCATGTTGCGCCAGGCCTCGGCGATCGGTCGACCCGGCCGCCGACGCAGCGTTCGCCGGATCGCCGTCACGAGGTTCGCCACCCACGACAGAGCGAGCGCACTCCACGCGCCGAAAGCGCCGTGGTGCTTGCGAAAATAGAGGAATTCGCTTTCCGTCTGCAGCGTCGAGATCTGCTTGCCTTGGTCGAGTTGCCCCGCTTCCGACTTCGCGCTTTCGCCGCCCAGGTGAACGACTGTGGTGTCGGGGAAGTAGGTCACGTCCCAGCCAGCCCGCTTGACTGCGCGGCAGTGATCGACCTCCTCGAAGTAGAGGAAGAAGCGCGGATCGAACAGGCCGACGGCGTCGATCACTTCCTTGCGCACGAGGTAATAGCAACCCGGCACCCAATCGCACTGCCGCACGGTGGCGTGGTCCCATCCCATGTCGTCGACCAGTCGCGTTCCGGGAAACAACCGCTGTGCGCCGGTCTGCGTCAGGAACTTGTTCCACGGTGTCGGGAAGTACCGGCAGGAAGGCTGGAGCGCGCCGTCGGCGCCGACGAGCCTCACGCCAAGGACGCCGCACCTGGGATGCGCATCCATGTAGGCGATCGTCTTGTCGAGCGTGTCGGGCTCGACGTAGGCGTCGGTGTTGAGCAGAAGCACGTAGCGGCCACGCACGCGATCGAGCACCTGGTTGTTGGCGCGGCCGAAGCCGACGTTGACATCGTTGGCCACGATGTCGAAACGGCCGTAGTCGCGACGCAGGAAGGCGACCGAATCGTCGCGCGAGGCGTTGTCGACCAGCATCACCTGCGCGTCGATGCGTGCCGTCGCCGCGGCGAGCCGCTCGAGACACGGCTCGAGCAAGGCCACGGTGTTGTAGCTGACCAGGATGACGGACACCGTCGGCTGGCGACCGGGCCCGGCGGCCTGCGCCTCCAGGGCCGCCATCGCGTCGTTCGCGCTCATGCGTTCGCCGCACCCACGCCGTGTCGCGCCGCTGCATCGCGCGTGGTCACGGCTGCGACCGATTCGTAGACGGCGAGCGTCTGCGCCACGATCCGGCCCAGCCCGTGGATCTCCGCGACGTCGCGCCGCGCCTGGGCTCCGAGCCGGATCGCGAGCTCTGGCGAATCGAGGATCGCGAAGATCTTCGACACGAGGTCGTCTGGATCGTCACCGTCGAACAGGAGCCCGTTGTGTCCGTCCCGCACGGCCTCGCTCAGACCGGACGTGTCCGCGCAGACCACCGGGCAGCCCTGCAGCATGGCCTCGAGGGCGGTGTAGCCCTGGCTCTCCCAACGCGATGCGACGAGAGTGACCGCCGCGGTCGCGCGGAGACGCGCGACTTCCTCCGGACGCTGCGGGCCGAGAAAGGTGAGACCGGCGCGCTCCGACGCCGTGAACAGGTCTGCGGCCGCAGCCTCGAAGTGCACCTTCGTGCCTTCTGTGGTGGTCAGGCCCGCGTCGGGCCCGGCCATGACGAGCTTGAGCCATGGGCGCTGCGCGCGTGCGATCTTGAACGCGTGCAGGATGCGGTCGGCTCCCTTGCGCTTGTCGAACCGGCCGACGAACAGCAGCGTGTCCCGGTCGCACGTCGCGAGAGACCAGCAGGGCGCCGAGGGGGACAGCCCGAGCGGGTTGACGATGTGGGCCTTCAGGCGCGGCGCCAACGCGTACCGCGAGATCGTGTCGGTGAGAGTGCACAGCGAAGGCGATGTGATCGCGACCGCCGCCGACAGGGCGCGTCCCTCGCGTTCGATCTTCGCGTCGGCCGACGCGGATCCGAGCTCCTCCGCCGTCAGCGACAGGAAGGCAGGACCGTGGAGCTTGACCACGACCGGGAAGCGGCCGGCGTCGATCAGCGTGGCGACCCAGCCGAACGATTCCTCCATCTCGAACACCGACAGTGGCTGGCGACGGTGGACGCGCAGTGCCGCCGAGAGGATGTTCTCGCCCGCCAGCTCTTCGGGACTCTGCGACCTGCCGAGCTTCCTCAGGAGCCAGCGCCTGGCGACGATGGCCCGGGAGGGGCGGACCGGATGCACGTCGGGCTCGAGCACCGCGCCTTCGCTCGAGAAGACGAAGATCGAGACCTTGTGCCCCTGGGCGAGCAGGCCTTCGCGCAGCCAGTGGACGTAGGTCAGGATTCCGTTGGAGACCGAGCCGTAGGGCCACCCCGGAGCGAACAGGCCGACATGCATCTGCGATCTCAAGCGATGCCGTGAAAATCGACGTTGGACGGGACGCTAGTCGACATGGCAGCCGTCGACGAAGCGTGCCGTGCCGTGCTCGGCGCTGTAGGCACTGAGGCCTCCCGGCACGAGGGCGGGCAGCACCTCGAAGCTGAACGCGCTGTCGGATTCGAAGTACTTGGTGCCGTCGTGCGGACGGTAGACGTACACGCTCACCGAATACCTCCCGGGCATGAGCGACATCTTCGAGACCGGATAGACGAAGTCGTGCCTGGCGCCGAGCGAAAACGCATCGATTCCTTCCTCGACGCTGTTCAGCGACGAGACGAGGGCGCCCAGCGCGTCGAAGACCCGGACCACCAGTCCGGTCATGGCGAAGCCGCCAGCAGCACCGATGCTGATCCTGATCTCGCAGGGCTCCATGAAATAGACGACCTGCAGCGGCTCGTCGCCACCCTTGCCGTAGATGCCCGCATCGAACAGCTCGATGCCGTATCGGGACACCTTGTGGGCCGCCGCGACGGCCCGATCCGGCTTGAGGTATTCGGCGATGATCGAGTCGACGTTGCCCTGTGCAGCGACGGCGCCGTGAACGAGATAGACGCACGACGTGCACAGGGCGCGCACGGCGCCCATGTTGTGGCTGACGAAGACGACGGTGCGGTTGCCGGCGCGCGAGATGTCCTTCATCTTCCCGATGCACTTCTGCTGGAACTGCGTGTCGCCCACCGCCAGCACCTCGTCGACGATCAGGATCTCCGGCTCCAGATGCGCGGCGACCGCGAACGCCAGCCGCACGTACATGCCGCTGCTGTAGCGCTTGACGGGCGTGTCGAGGAATTTCTCGACCTCGGCGAAGGCGACGATCTCGTCGAACTTCGAATCGATCTCGCGGCGCCGCATGCCGAGGATGGATCCGTTCAGGTAGATGTTCTCGCGGCCGGTGAGCTCGGGGTGAAAACCGGTTCCCACCTCGAGCAGCGACGCGACGCGGCCGCGCATCACGGCGCGGCCCTCCGTCGGCTCGACGATCCGCGAGAGGATCTTGAGGAGCGTGCTCTTGCCGGCGCCGTTGCGGCCGATGATGCCGACGACCTCGCCCGGCTGGATGTCGAACGAGACGTCGCGAAGTGCCCAGAACTCCTCCATGGTCTCGTCGCTGCCCTGCAGCTGGCGCAGCCGGCGCATCGGCGACGTGACCATGGCGGTCAACGCGGCCCGGAACGAATCGTGCCGCTGCGCGGCGTGGTCGAGACGGTAGAGCTTGCCGATGTGCTCGACGCTGATGGCGGGTGTCGTCATGGCGTTCAGGCGACGTCGGCGAAGCGGCGCTCGGTCTTGCGGAAGTAGTACAGCCCGAAGACGAGGAGGACGGCGGACGACGCGCTCGACACCGAGAGAGTCACCATGTTCCAGGGCAGGCCGAGCAGGGCCGACCGGAACGCGTCGATGATGCCGGCCATCGGGTTCAGCGCGAGCAGCCACTGGTACTGCACCGGCACCACGCTCACCGGATAGATGACCGGGCTGATGTACATCCACGACTGGATCATGAACGGCACGACGTAGCGGAAGTCGCGGTAGGTCACGGTGAGCGCGGCGAGCGCGAGGCCGACGCCGAGCGCGGCCGCGGTCGTGAGGACGACGAGCAGCGGAAGGGCGAGGAAGCCCCAGCCGGGCACGACACGGTAGAACGCCATGATCGCGAGGAAGACGAGCCCCGAAATGCCGAGATCGATCAACCCGCCGCCGACCGCGGCGCCCGGGACGAACAGCCGGGGCAGGTAGATCTTCGTGAGAAGCGCCTGCTGGTTCACGAGGCTGCCGCTCGCCTGGCCGACCGCGTTCGAGAAGAAGGTCCAGGGCAGCAGGCCGGCGAACACGAAGACCGCGTAGGGCATGCCCTCGGACGGGATCTTGGCGAAGCGCCCGAAGATGACCGTGAAGATGAGCATCGTGAAGAGCGGCTGCAGCGCCGCCCACATGACGCCCAGCACCGTCTGCTTGTAGCGGACCTTGACGTCGCGCAGGATCAGGAAGGCGAGGATCTCGCGCGTGGCCCAGAGCTCGGCCCAGTCGATGGCGATCCAGCCGGAGCGGGGCCGGATCACCAGTTCGCGCGGAGGCGGTTCGTTCACGACGGGTGGGGAAGCGGTCGAGGAGTTCATTCGAGGTGATGTGTGCCGATGACCGACGGCTAGCTGTTTCTGAATCTCGGCGACGCGGCCGACCAGGCGCCACGCGCCGGCCGCATGCCCACGGCATGGGGCCGCGCCACCATCACGTAGGCGCACAACATGCCGGCCAGCACGTACTCGACCCAGTCGATGCTCGCGGTGGCCATGAAGAACAGGCTGGCCACCATGCTGGCGACCAGTGCGGCGCCGATCGACGACAGATCGGGGTCGGTCGCGCGCAGCCGGCGCAGCCATGCGAACGCGCGCACGGCCGGGCCGGCGATGAAGGTGGCGAACAGGGCCAGCCCGACGATGCCCGAGAAGAGCGCCACGGCGGCGTAGGCGTTCATCAGATCGATGATGCCCTGTCCCTGGCGCAGGTCTTCCATGTGGGCGAGAACGAAGGGATCGCCCAGGACGGGGTGCAGCAGGATCAAGCGCCACGATTCGGTGGCGAGCTGCTGCCGATAGACGACGTTGGTCTGGTCGGAGGAGCCGACGAACGGAAGCACGTCGATGATCTGCGCGCCGATCGGCGTCAGCGCGACTGCACCTGCGACCAGCAGCGCAGCCGCCACCCCCTTGAGAAGCCCCGATGCGCCTGCCGGCGAGAGCATGAGGTAGACGAAGTAGACGATCACCGCGGAGAGCCAGGGGCCTCGGGAGTGGCTGGCGTAGATGCCGAGGCAGAGAAGCAGCGTCGTGCCCCAGCGCAGCGACTTCGATTCGACGTGGTTGCGCAGATGCAGCCAGAAGCCGAACGCCACGGTCAGCAGGTAGCCGAAGGTCAGGGAGTGGCCGGACGACGCCTGCGCGCGCAGGCTGTCGCCCCGCAACAGGAACGCGCCGTTGTTCGAGGACCCCCAGCGCGGCCCGACCTGCTCGTACAGCAGCCAGCCCTTGAGCGATTCGAAGATCCCGACGGTCGCGTAGATGGCTGCGCAGACGACGAACACGGCCATCGCATCGACGAGGTCCTCGCGACGCACGACACCCCGGCTGAACACGTAGAAGACGAGAAGGAAGTCGATCACCAGCAGGAAGGCCCGCCGCAGCGTGTTGGTGGACGACTCGAACGGCAGGGCGAGGACGACCTGTAGCGCGAGGTAGGCGACGATGGCAGCATCGAAGACCGTCCAGGCACGTGCAGCGCCGCCGTCGTTGCGGGCATAGAGCCGCAAGGCCAGCGGAAGCAGGACGACGAGCGACAGCAGCCTCGCCTGGGTCAACGTGAAGAGCTGGTTGATGCCCACGACCGGCACGTAGAGATAGATCGGCGGAATGACCGCGTAGGCGAGCAGGTAGATCGACGCCGGCACGCTGTCGCGGCGGGCCGCCCAGATCAGCAGGATCGCGGCGAACGGAACGTAGAGCCAGAAGCTCGGACTGAGGAAGGCGACGACGGTGAGTGCCAGCCAGACGTTGCGCCGGCGCGTGAAATCCTCCGGCGTCATGAAGCGCAGGCATGCCGGGCGCGCCAGAGCGAACACCGTCAGGGCGATCGCGAGGATCACCAGCAGGTCCTTGACAGCCTGAAACATGGGTTTGGCGGCTAGCCGCGCAGCGAACCGGGGCGTCGAAGACGAACGCGAGGTGCGCTCATCCTCTCTTCAACCTGCGCCGGGCCGCGAAGACGTAACGCTGCAGGGCCGGCGGAATCCACTGGCGCAGATGCTGGTCGATGCGCAGGTCGCGTGCTTCGCGCCGCGTCTCGCGGTCGTCGCCCGGCCGCGACTGGTACATGGTCGAGGTGTTGGGCATCTCGTTGTAGATCTCGCGCGACGCGGTGTAGTAGTACAGGGCGATCGAGCGCCGGAAGACGCCGTCGGGCGTCGTCAGCGGGTCGGGGTGGCCGTGGTACGAGGTCGCGTCGGTGTTGAAGATGACGCAGCGGTTGAAGAGCGGCGCCACCTCTCGCTGCTTCTCCTTCATGTCCCGGCTCCACAGCTCGAGGCTGCCGCCGTACGACGCATCCCATTCTTCGTTGAGGTAGACGATGACGTTCAGGCGCCGATGCAGATGGAGCTGCTCGTTGACGCGGAAATCGGCATGGATGCCGAGCTTGCCGCCGCGCGATGTCTCGTGATAACCGCCGCCGTTGTAGTACGGGTCGGGGATCAGCGCCTGGATCGTCGTCAGCCCTTCCAGGAACTGCAGGATCGGCCGGGAGTTGAAGAACTGGAACAGCTGCCGCGCCTGCGCATCGCAGTCTTCCGGCAGGATCTGGCGCTTGTGGAGGCCCGCATAACCCATGTCGAACACGCGGTCCGAGGCGAGCGACTGACGCGGGAAATGCTCCAGCGCGAGCGCCGCCACGGCTTCGGGCAGGAAACCGTCGAGCACGACGTGGGGGAACGGCTCGGCGAAGCAGTAGTCGGAGGAGAGCTCTTCGCCGATCTTCCGGGCGACGCCGGCGTCGAGCGAAAGACCATCGGAAAAGTCGATCGGCAGGACCGCACTCAATGTCGATACCTCATGGGAAACACTAGCGTCTTTCATGGCGCGCGATGGCATCGTTCGATTGTCGCGCCTGGGGGATGTCCGACAACGATCGCGGGCGACCATTCGTGCACGAGTGCACTGCCGGTCGGTTGCCCCGTCCGGACGGCCGGCGGGTTCGCGAGACTCCGGCAAGAATCGACAACCCGAGACATGCCGCCTTCTGCCGATTCCCCGAGAGGCGTCGTGGCATTCGGCGAGCCCAAATCAAGATGAAGGTCGCCCGTTCCGCCGTTCTGCTCGCTGCCCTGATGTGCGGCGTCACGCTCGCCGGAATCGCCGGCAGGCCGAGCGCGAAGGCGTCCGATCGCGGCAACGCCATCACCCTGACCACTGCCGTGCCGACGCGCTTCGGCGAATGGACGGAGCTTCCCGACCAGGCCGTGCAGGTCGTGAACCCGCAGACGCAGGAGATCCTCGACAAGATCTACAGCCAGGTGCTGACCCGCACGTATGTCAGCGGCTCGGGCTACCGGGTCATGCTCTCGATCGCCTACGGGGACGACCAGCGCGGTGGCTTGCAGGCGCACCGCCCGGAAGTCTGCTACCCGGCCCAGGGGTTCACTCTGGGCAAGGTCGAGGACGGCGTGCTGCCGACTGCCTTCGGCTCGATCGACGCCCGGCGCCTGACCACGTCTCTCGGCGCGCGCAACGAGCCCGTGACGTACTGGCTGACCGTGGGCGACACGGTCGTGAAGACGACGTTCCAGAAGCGTCTCGCCGAGATCCGCCTGGGGCTGACAGGGCAGATCCCCGACGGCCTCCTGTTTCGCATCTCGTCGATCGACACCGACAAGGATCGCGCGTTCGCCATGCAGAACAAGTTCGCCGCCGACATGATGTCGGCCGTGCCGGAGCAGACGCGGCACCAGCTCAGCGGGCTCGTCGCATTGCCTCAACCCGGCTGAGCGCCGGCGCGACGCTCCCGGCCGGCGCCGGCGTCGGAACCACCGGCTCCGCCGCCCAGCCAGCGCACGAGCAGGGCGTCGAGGCCGAAGAAGCAGGCGAGCGCCACCAGCATCAGGACGATCCCCGCCGCACCGTGCAGGAAGCCCTGGCCTGCCTCGTCGCCGAAGTGGTACGTGATCAGGACCAGTGCCGTCACGCGAACGATGTTCGCCGCGAACGCGATCGGCAGGATGCTGGCCAGCATGATGACGTTGTGCAGCATGCTCCGCCTGCCCATGAGGTGCATGAACAGCGTCCCGAGGGCGGCCAGGCTGAACATCGACCGCAGGCCGGAGCATGCGTCCGCGACCAGCATCTGGTACTGGCCGATCGTCAGGATGACGCCGGTCCGCGAGATGGGGTAGCCGAGGCGATAGAGCAGCTCGACGACGATCGCCGAGATCCATTGCTTCAGCGGCCCGGTCAGGCTGTCGACGAGGCTGGCCGGCAGCGGGATCATGAAGACGAAATACACCAGCGCGAACCAGGCCAGGTAGATGGCGCGTCGCCCCTTCAGGACGAGCAGGACGCTGGCGACGATGAACGGCTGCGACGCGAACTCGAGGCTGGAGATGCCGAAGATCTGGCCGGCGAGATAGACGAGGCAGCCGAAGGCGAAGAGCGGCCATCCCCACCCCGGCGCCGGCGCCGGCACGACCGAGGCGATCTGCCGCCGCAGACCCCAGAACAGCCAGGCCATGACGGCCAGGATCAGCACCCCGTGCGCCTGGTCTTCGTCCTGCCAGATGCCGTTGGCCGCGGCCCAGTAGACCGGCAGGTACATCACGGCGAGCCCGAAACCGGCGACCCACCACGACCCCCCGGCAGGGTTCGGGTCGCCCCGGTCCGGGGGCGACGCCGGCAGGACGCTGCTCACCGCGTCTTCTTCCTCGCCGGCACCTCGTTCAGCACCGAACCGACGACGGCGACGCCCGCTTCCACCAGGCCCTGGACCATGTCTGCGAAGGAGGCGACGCGTGTCGAGCCGGCGCGGGCGATGGCGACGGCAGCGCCGGTGCGCACCGCGATCATGGCGGCGTCCTCGCCGCTGGTCATGGCCGGCGTGTCGACGATGACGACGTCGTACGCACCCTTGACCTGCATCAGCAACTCGTCGAAATTGATCCGGTTGAGCAACTCCAGCGGGTTCGGTGGCGTCGGCCCGGCCGGCAACACCGAGAGGCCGGCCAGATCCGGGATCCGGACGATCGCCTCCTCGCGCGAGCGCCCGGCCAGCAGCGTCGACAGGCCGGCCTTGTTCTCGAGCAGGAAGAGGTAGTGCTGGCGAGGCTCTCGCATGTCGCCGTCGATCAGCAGCGTGCGCTCGCCGAGCTGGGCGAAGACGATCGCCAGGTTGGCGGCGAGATAGCTGCGCCCCTCGCCTCGCTCGGCGCCGACCACCGTCAGCACCTGCCGCTCCTCGGCGCGATCGAACCAGCGCAGCATGAGCTGGCTGCGGATCGCGCGAAGCTGCTCGACGCGCGGGCTGAACGGCTGGTAGGCGGCGACGAGATCGTCGCTGAGCTGCGGTGCGTCGCCGGGCTTCTTGCGAAGATAGGCATAGGCGAACTGACGCGACAGCGCGAACTGGATGTCGGCCTCGCTGATCAGCCCGAGCCGGATGGCCGCTTCGCCGAAGCGCAGATTCTGCTGCTTCTGGTAGACGAGGACGCGCTCCGCTTCCTCCGCCGTGATCTGCCCGCCGTCGACGAGGATCGCCCCGAGCGTGCGGTTGACGCGCGGCGGTGCGCCGAACATGGAGACGGCGTGTTTCATGAGCGGTTACCGTGGCCGGCCAGCAGGGGACGCGACGGCGGCATCGCGCCGACCATCAGCATCCTGCGGAACACGGGGCGCTTGCTGTTCGCGGGCCGCAGCACGCCGATGACCGGAACGCCGGCCATGACGAGGAGGTCTTCCGGAACGCGCACGCGGCGTGTCAGGAGTTCGAGGCCGAGGGCCGCGAGCACGCCGACCGCCAGGCCACCGAGCAGCGAGCCGACGATGCCGATGACCGTGCGCGGCCGGGACGGTGCGAGCGGCTCGACCGCCGGACTCAGGATGCGCGTGTTGGCCTGGTTGTTCTGGCCTTCGAGGCTGATCACGCTGAGCCGCTGGACGACCGCGTCGTAGGCGCGCTGCGCGGCCTCCACGTCGCGCACGTAGACGGCGATCTGGTCATGGTCGGAGCGCAGCGCCAGCAGCTGCTTCTTCTGCGCATCGGCCATCGCCTGCAGGCCGGCCACGCGCTGCGAGGTCTCGCGATCGGTCGCGCCGGTGCCGCCTGCGACGCGCTGCGTCTCGGAGGCGATCTGCTGCTTGAGCTCCTGGATCTGCGCTTCGAGCTGCAGGCGCGTCGGGTGGTTCTTGCCGACGATGGCGCTGATGGCTGTCAGCTTCGTCTCCGCCGACGCGAGCTGCGACTTCAGGCCCTGGACCGCGCCGCTCTGCAGCACGTCGGGGGACGACTCGCCGCCCGTGGCACGGTGCCGGGCGGCGGTGTCGAGACGCTCGGCCTGCGCCATGGCGAGCTGGCCGATCACGGTGTTGTAGCGCGCGTTTTCCTGGTCGAGCCGCTCGTCGCTCGCGACGATGCCCTTGGTCTGCTGGAACTTCGAGAGCGCGGCCTGGGCCTGCTCGAGGTTGGCGCGCAACGTCTTCGCCTGCTCGTCCAGAAACGAGGCCGACTGGCGCGCGGGGGCGATCCGCAGGTCGACCGAGACGTCCATGTAGGCCTGCGCGAACGCATTCGCCGCGGCTTGCGCGAAGCCGGGATCAGGCGACGAGAAGCCGACGTTCAGGATGTTGCTGCCGGGTGACGGCTCGACCGACAGGCCGCGCTGTAGGACGCCTGCGAAATAGCGCTCGAGCGGGATCTTCGCGCCCGTGGCTTCACGCCACTGCGCGACCGCGCCCGGCGAGCGTTCGACACCGAGGATCTTGACGGCGCGCGAGGCGACCCGCTCGCTCTTCAGGATCTCGACCTGGGTCGCCATGTAGCTCGGTGCGGCGAGGCTCGGCGCCAGCGCGCCCAGCGCCGGGTCGATGCGCAGCTCGACGAGAAGCGAGGTCTCGGCCGAATACTGCCGCGGCATCGTCAGCGTGAAGGCCAGGCCGATGGACGCGACCACGATGAACAGCGCGAGCGCCACCCACTTGCGGGCCCACAGGATGCGTGCGTATTGAAGCAGGGCCACGTCGATACCTCAGAAGATGGATTCGCGCACGTAGATCACGTCGTCCCGCTCGACCGGGTCGTTCATGCCGATGTCCGAGATCTTGTCGGCGCCGGATGCGTCCTTGCGATGCACCTTCATGCCGCGCGTCGTTCCGCGGGCGCTCAGACCGCCGGCGGAGGCGAGCGCCTGCATCAGCGACATGTTGCGTTCGAGCCGCAACTGGCCGGGGCGCTGCACTTCGCCGTAGATGTAGAAGCTCGGCGCGCGATCGACATAGATGATGTCGCCGTTCTCGACGGTCGTGTCGAGCTCGGCGCGGCCGGCCTGCATGATCGCCGGCAGGTCGATGTCGAGCTTGACGGGCTTGCCGTTGCGGTTGCCGACGAGCGTGACGACATCGGCGCCGCCGGGCAGCACGCCGCCGGCTGCCGCGATCATCTCCGACACCTTGCTGCCGACCACCTCGATCGGGAACCGTCCCGGCTTGGCGACCTGGCCGAGGATCGACACCTGGCTGCTCCGGATCTGCATGGTCTGGATGCTGACCTGCGGCTTCAGCACGAAGCCGCCGTCGCGCAGCATCTTCTCGATCCGCTGCTCGGCCGCCGACACGGTGAGGCCGCCGAGCTCGACGGTGCCGATCAGCGGGAAGTTGATCTGGCCGGTTTCGGAAACCCGTCCCTCGACCGACAGATCCGGATTCTGGAACACCGAGATCCTGATGACGTCGCCGACGCCGAGCGTGGGCTCCGGCCTCGCTGCCGCCTGGCCGAACGCCAGCGACGAGCCGAGCAGCGTCAGCAGGAGGAAGCGGACGACGAAGCTAAAGCACTGCATCAAGGCGACCATCGGGCTCGGGAAGACGGTCTGCGAGCAAGCAGGTGGCGTGCCGCCGCCCTGGGCCTGCACCTGCGACGACGGACGCGTCACTTGAGACCCTTCAAACCCTGGTCGAGCGTCGCACGGCTCGGCATCGAGGCCGGCGCCGTGTCCTGGGGCGGCATGTCGACCTGCGGCGCGGCATTCGTCGCGGGAGCGGTGGAGGCCGGCGGCGCGACGATGGGCGCCGGCAGGTCGGGAGAGGCGGGAGCCTGGTACGGAGAACGCGCAGCGTCGGCGGCGAAGTCGCCGGCGTACTCGATCCGGGCGGCGCCGCGCAGGGCCTGCAGGTCGTCGGCGACGAGTTTTCGCTTGCGCTCGTTGAGGAGGAATTTCTCGATCGCCGGCGTCGCCTGGGGCAGCGCGACCGGCTGCGGTCTCGAACTGACGACGTAGAGCACCTGCAGGCCGTTCGGGCGCAGGCCGATCAGGCTCTGCCCGTCCTTCATCTTCGCGATCTGGTCGACGCCGACGAGCGGAATCTGCTCCGGGCCACGAATCGCGTCGTTGACGTTGAAGCGCAGCCCGCTGGCCTTGAGGTAGGCGACGAGATCCGCTGGGGCCTTGGCGGCCTGGGCGGTCTTTTTCAGCTGCTCGATCTGGTCGGGTGTCGCCTCGACGTTGATTTCCTGGAAGTTGTAGATCCGCCGCTCGGAAAACAGCGCAGGGTGGGCGTCGTAGTACGCGCCGATCTCCGCTGGCGTGGGCTTGGGTGCGCCCTCGCCGATCTTCTCGGAATAGGCGCGGGCGATGATGTCTCGCCGCGCCGCTTCGATCTGCTGGACGACGCGGGCGTCCCGGTCGATCTTCTTCTCTTCGGCTTTCTGCACCGCGAGTTCCTGATCGATCAGCCGCTCGAGGACCTGGCGGCTCGCGGAAGCCGCGGCCTCAGGCGAGAGCGCCCGCTGCTGCGCGAGCACGAAATTGATCTGGTGGACGGTGATCTCTTCCTTGTTGACCTTCGCGGCCGTCTGGGTCGCGGCCTTGTCCTTCTTGTGGCAGCCGGCAACGAGCGACGCGGCGATGACGACCGACAGGGTCAGGGCGACGGCGCGCGCGACGCGCTCACGCGGGGAAACAAGGTCAGGAATTCGGGACATTGGCATGACATTCCATGCGAGGCGGCTGCCCCGATATAGGGATCGGGGAGTGTATTGCCGGGGGGCGGCATCGTCGGGCGACGGGCCGTGCATTAGTCGTCGGCTTCGCACGTGAGGGCGCTCGTGACCAGGCAAAGAATCGATGCCGTGGCGGGAGTTCCGTCCGGGCGACAAACGGCGATCGCCAAACGAGAGAGGCCGGCGAGCGCCGGCCTCTGACTAGCGAAGAACGAACTCAGTTCAGAGCGAGTACTTCCTGCGGCGGCGGGCGATGAAACCCACGGCGCCGATACCGGCGAGCATCAGCGCGTAGGTCTCTGGTTCCGGAACCGGAGCCAGGGTCAGGCCGACGACCATGTCGTCGTAGTCGGCGTCGACCTTCAGGCCGTCGTTGAAGCCGAGAACGTAGGTGTACAGGCCGCCATCGGTGTAGGGCGTGAACACGGAGTCGACGAAGCTGCCCAGGACGACGAACGAAGCGTAGGTCGGGTTCGGCGTGCCGTTGCTGACCGACTGCAGCGTCGTGTTGTCCAGGAAGCTGAAGTCCAGCATCCCCGGGAGGACGATGGTGCCGATCGACGTGTTGAGGGCGTCGCTGTTGTGCAGCGTGCCGAGCGCGCCGGCGTCGAACGTGAAGTCGTTCGAGTCGAGCGCCTCGAAGCCGAGGAAGGTCGCGGTCAGCAGGCCGGTGCTGTCGGCGGAGAGGGTCGGGTCGACCAGGCCGGAGGTCTGGGGAGCCGTCGTGCCGTCCGGGTTGTAACCCGTGATGGTCGTCGGTGTGCCGCCCGTGAGGGACAGCTGGGCGCTGGCGCCGAGAGCGAGGACGCTGAGGCCCACCGCGGTCAATAGTCGTTTCATGGCATTCCTTGGTGATGGATTCGGCCCGGTGACAGCACCGGATCGATGAAGATTAGCCATGCGGTGGATTGGTAGTAACCCCCTGTTCAAGGGGTTCTGTGGCGCCGAGCCCCTCCGGGACCTCCGAAACCCCCGAACGCGGGGGGCCTAGTAGGCGTGGCGATCGAAGAAGAGGAGCCGGATCGTGCCGACGATGATCCGGAGATCGAGCCCCAGCGACCAGTTTCGCAGGTATTCCAGGTCGAACTCGACCCGCGCCCGCATCTTGTCGAGCGTGTCGGTTTCGCCTCGCAGACCGTTGACCTGCGCCCAGCCGGTGATGCCCGGCTTCACCTTGTGCCGCACCATGTAGGCCCGGATGATCTGGCGGTAGGCGTCGTTGTGGGTGACGGCGTGTGGCCGCGGGCCGACGATGCTCATGGTGCCGCCGAGCACGTTGAAGAACTGCGGCAGCTCGTCGAGGGAGGTCGAGCGCAGGAACGCGCCGAAGCGGGTGATCCGGGGGTCGTTGCGGGTCGCCTGCTGCACCACGGAGCCGTCGTCCGTCGTCGTCATCGACCGAAACTTGTAGACCACGATCTCGTCGCCGTCGAGGCCGTTCCTGCGCTGACGGAAGATCACCGGGCCCGGCGAGCTCAGCTTGACGCCGACCGCGATCGCCACGAGCAGCGGCGAGATGAGGAGCGTGATCAGCGCCGCCAGGACGAGGTCGCTCAGGCGCTTGACGAGCAGATTGGTGCCGGTGAACGGCGTCTCGCAGATGCCCACCACGGGGATCCCGTTCATGTCCTGCAGGCGGCCCTGGATGATGCTGATGCCGAAGACGTCGGGCACGAAGAACAGCGAGGCGGTCGTCCCCTGCAGCTGGTCCAGCAACTCGACGATGCGCGGTTGCGAGCCGAGCGGAAGGGTGATGTAGACCTCCCGCACGCCTCTTGTCGAGACGTAAGCGCCCACTTGCGACAGATTGCCGAGCATCTTCGATTTGGCTTGGGGGTCGACCCGTCCGTCGGAACGATCGTCGAAGTGGCCGAGGAAATTGCTCGGCTCGGCCGCATCCTGCAGTGCCCGAGCGACCTTGACGCCGAGTGCGCCGGCGCCGACCACCACGACGGTCCGCCGCGCCAGCGCGCCTCGCGCCTGCCGCACGATGACCAGGCGACCGATGGCCGTCGCGATCCACTGGAGGATCGGCGTCGCGACGATCCACGCCATCAGGACTTCGTTCTCGAAGTAGCGAAGGCTCTGGGTCGCGTACGCGCAGAGCGCCAGGATGGCCAGCAACGACACCCAGGACGCGACGATGTCGACGGCGGCGCCGAGCAGGTTGTCGCGGAAGCGGTTGCTGCCCGGAAAGGTCAGCGCGACCACGAGCAGGCACAGGGTCATGGCCGGGCGATCCATGGATTCCCCCATGCTCAATGTCGCCACGATCAGCGTCACGACCGTGATGCTCGGCTCGAGCAGCGCCGCGATCAGCGACGTCACCGATTGGGGAGCGCTGAGGAAAGTCCTGTTCTGGGGATCGTCGAACATCGTCTGATGACAGTGATCGGACGCTAGGCGCCCCGCCGGCGCACCGGCGTCATGCGACGAGGGGTTCGGTCAGGGTGATCACAGCACCTGAGGCTGTGCTCTCCTGCCTCGGCCGAACAAGCCGAGGCGCTGCGCTTCGAGCGCGGCCTCGGCGCGGGAACTCACGTTCAATTTGCGGTAGATCTGCTTGACATAGTCGGAGATGGTATGACGCGACAGGTTCAGCTGCGACGCGATCTCGGGCAGCGTGAAGCCCTTGGCGACGCGCAGGAGCACTTCGTTCTCGCGGTCGGTCAGCACGACGTTCGGCATGTGCTTGGGCCGCTCGCGTTGCGAGGAGCGGGAGGCGAAATGAGCCATCACGCGCCGGGCGATCGCCGGGGACAGCGGCGGCTCGCCCTGGCTCATGCGCCTGAACTGCTCGACCAGCACCGCCGCGGGCTGGTCCTTCAGGAGATAGCCGAAAGCTCCGGCCTGCAGTGCCGGAAAAAGATGATCGTCGTCGTCGTGGATGGTCACGACGACCGACTGCGCTTCAGGCTGCAGAGCACGCAGGCCGGCAACGACATCGACGCCGGAGCCGTCGGGCAGGCCGAGATCGATCAGTGCGTAGTCGAACTGGATTTTCTGGATCAGCGCAAGCGCCTCGTGCACACGGGACGAATCGACGAACTGCGCATCGGGGAAGACTTGCGCGATCTGAAGCTTCAGCCACGCGCCGGCTTCGACAATGTCTTCCAGCAACAGGATTCTTGGCACCACCGACCTTCCAACCACGCTACCCACGCGTCACTCCGAGACAAACCTCGGCAAATGCCGAACCCGCCACCACGATGACTTCCGAGTCTGCTGCTTCGGCGACGTTCGCGAAAGACCGAATGGCAGTAACGGTCGATTTGAGCCGACTACCGCGCAATCTTCATGAAACGCGAAGGAGCATTCACGAGATGACAGGGCGCATGCAAAAAGCGTACGCAGCGTCGTCTTCCCGCTTCCAGGAGATGCTACGGGCTGCCGACCGACGGGTCAGACCGGCACCGTGAGCGATATCACGACGCCACGGCCGGGACCGGTCTCGACGAGGCATTGACCGTTCAGCCGCTTGGCGCGCCTTTTCATGCCGGCCATGCCCTGGCCGCGATTCATGTCGTGCTCGATGCCACGGCCGTCGTCCTTGACGACGATGTGCAATCGATCGTCGACGATGGTGCACTTGACACGGCACTTCTTCGCGCCGCTGTGCTTGATGACGTTGTTGATCGCCTCGCGCAGGATGCGTGTCAGCTGCATGAAGGAACGTGCCGACAGGACCGGCGCATCGGTCGTTTCCGTGGTGTCCCAGCGGGGCCGCACGCCCGCCTGCTCGAGCCTGGCCATGACCTCCGCGCGCCAGTCGGCGATGGCGTCGTCGAGACGGACCGCCTTGCCTGCCAACCCCCGGACGGACAGGCGCATTTCCTCGAGCGCCTCCCTGGCGAGATCCGGGAGCCTGGCGATGTCCGTCGTGTGGACGATGGTGAGCAGCTTGGCCCCGAGATCGTCGTGCAGGTCGGAGGCGATGCGCCGCCGCTCGAGTTCCGTGAACTGGCCGACCCGCTGCGCCGTCAGCTCTTCGACGCGTTCCTCCAGCGTCGACTTGATGCGGTTGAGTTCCTCCCGCACCCGGCTGCGATCCTCGGCGATCGCCCGCAGCGCGCGCGCGAACAGGAAGAAGAGCGAAGCGCCGAGGGTCGTCAGGATGATCGGCACGAAGACGTTCGCGACCGACAGCGGCGGCATGTCGACCACGTCGCACTGGACGGCGATCTCGAACACCAGGACCAGCGCGGCGGCGAACATCAGGAGGGCGACCGGGGCGAAGTCGGCCGGATGCCGCCGCCGCGCGACCCAGACATGGATCCCCAGGGCGACGAGCAGCTCGAGCGCCAGCAGCGCGTACCAGACCCGGGTGGCGATGAAGAGCCGCTCCGGTCCCGCCAGCATCAGCGAGAGCGGAAAGAGCACCCACTGCATGGCGACGAGCGTCTCGATGACGCGCGAGCGCACCCCGGCGAAGCTGAGGCAGAACTGCACCGCGAGGGCGAGCAGCACGGCCCAGACGGAGCTCAGCATGAACTCGGTGACGGCATTGCCCCAGGGGTAGTCGTGCGCCGACATGGCCGTCGACATCGCCACCCAGGCCAGGCAGAGATAGCCGAGGTAGATGAAGTACACCTCGTGCCGGTTGAGCCAGCCGACCGCCAGCAGCACGAAGCCGACGCCGATCAGGCCGAACCCGGTCGCGCTGGGCCAGGTCACGCTCCAGAAGTAGTGCTGCGCGTGGGCCCGCGCCAGGATCGTCTGCGGGCCGATCTCGAGCCGGGAGAGGCCGGCCGCATTCTGGATCGCGCCCACCCGGCGCTGCGCATAGCCGGCCACGCGCAGGTCGAGCGTGTTGTGCCCGGCGTTCACGAGGGCGCTCGGCAGCGAGATGAACTGGGGCTGGCCGCAGTTGCGCGTCACCGGATCGGCCATTCGGCCGCCGCCGAAGACGAGATGGCCGTTGAGCTGGACCTGCAGGTTGCTGCAAGCGCGCTCGATGTACAGCGCCAGGAGTTCGCCGGCAGGCGCGCCGGGGCCGACGTCGACGTCGACGCGGTACCAGACATGGCCGCTGAACTCGGGGCGCGACGACGCCCAGCGGTCGGGCAACGGCGTCGGAATGGCGCTGACCGCGCTGGGAACACCGTCGCCGGTCCCGGCCAGGGCCCGATCGATGACGATCGGAAACGACACGGAGGAGGGAGCGGCGACGGCGGTCTGCGAGGCGATGAACAGGACGACGCAGAGTGCGAACGTCCCGGCCATGCGCCAGAGGATGCGAACGGGCATCCGCCATTTTCGGCTGATCCGCTTCAGCCGCGGCGGCGGGCGGTTCCGCGCCGTGGACGTCGGCCGAATGCCGCCGGCGAGAGCGCCGCGTA